>DASYWD010000423.1 GCA_035936415.1 Longimicrobiaceae bacterium | reverse complement strand
GCTACGCGGAGGCCCGGACCGCCCTGCGCGCCTGGTGGGCCGCCGCGGGCGACACCGCCACCGGCGACCGCCGCGCCGCCGGCCTCTACCTGCGCGCCGTCCTTTCGGACTCTCTGGACGCCGCCGAGCGCGACCTGCTGCGCGTATCGGTAGAGCACCCCCTCGCGCCCGACGCCGACGACGCGGTGCTCCGGCTGGCGCACGTCCGCCTAGCGCGTAGAGACTCCGCGGGCGCGGCGAGCTACCTGGAGCGCCTCGCCGCCGACTTCCCGCAGAGCCCCCACCGCGCTCCCGCACTGCAGCAGCTCGCCCGACTGCGTCCGGCCGCGCGCACCGCGGCATCCGCTCCCCCAAACACGCCTCCCGCCTCGGCTCAGGCACCTCCGCCGCAATCCCGGGAATTACCCCGTGAGCCGGCCGCGACCGGCGATCCCGCCGCGCGCGGGGAGACGTTCACCATCCAGTTGGCCTCCGAGCGCTCGGTGGCTCGGGCAGCCGCCCTCCGCGACCGGCTCAGGACCGCCGGGTTCGACGCGGTCGTCACCATGGTCGGGGACGACTCCACGATCCGGGTGCGCGTCGGCTCGTTCCCGTCGCGGGAGGCGGCTGCACCCACGGTGGCGAGGCTCCGCCGGGCCGGGTACCGGCCGACTGTGGTGGCCGTCGGGAGGTAGCGGAGCGCGTCGGCGGCCCCCACCCGGCTCGCTTTAGGCTCGCCACCCTCCCCCGCATGCGGGGGAGGGCTTCCTGTCAGGTCGGCTCCGAGCGAGTCGGCGGCGGACCCCCTCCCCCGGCCCCTCCCCGCAAGGGGGAGGGGAGTACGGCAGGAGCCGTTGGGTGCCCTCACGCAGGGGGTGACAGGGAGGGGGCGGGGGTGGTCGGAGGAAGAAGTGGATGTCTGAGCGTAGCGAGTGCTCGCAAGCGAGTCCCTCCGGGTTCACTTCTTCCGGAGACTACCCCCGCCCCCGACCGCCCGCGCGACGCAGCCAAGGTCCCGTGTGCCGTGCGCCAAACGCCCCGGAAAACCCAGTAAAGGCGCCAAGGAGTTGCCCCGGCCACTCCCGCGGGCTACCTTCCGCCGTCCCTGAGAAGCCATCCCGTCCCCGCAAGTGATGCCGCGTCAGACCCGGAACAATCGTCCGGCCCCTCGCACCCGCCGCGACGGATGAGCACGGCCACGGACACCCCCCTGATGCAGCAGTGGCGGGAGGTGAAGTCCCGCCACCCCGACGCGATTGTCTTCTTCCGCGTCGGGGACTTCTACGAGATGTTCAACGAGGATGCCGAGGAAGGCTCCCGCCTCCTGGACCTCACCCTCACCTCGCGCAACAACGGCGCCTCCCGCGCGCCGCTCGCCGGGGTCCCCGCCCACGCCCTCGACAACTACCTGCAGCGCCTGGTGGCGCTGGGCCGCCGCGTCGCCATCTGCGAGCAGGTGGAGGACCCCCGGGAGGCCAAAGGGATCGTCCGCCGCGCCGTGACGGAGATGGTCACCCCGGGCGCGGTCTTCTCGGACGCGCTCCTCGACGCCCGGCGCAACAACTTCCTCGTGGCGCTCGCGGGCGAGCCGCAGGGGACGGACACGCTGGGGCTCGCCTGCGTGGACCTGTCCACGGGGGAGCTGCTGCTGCGGCGCATCCCCTGGGCGGAGGTGGCCGCGGAGCTGGGGCGGATCGGCCCCGCCGAAGTGCTGCTTCCGCGCTCCTGGGAGATCTTCCCCGTACCGGGAGCGGAGGACGCCACCCGGACCTACCGCAGCGACTGGCTCTTCGACCCGGAGGCGGGAAGGGAAGAGCTGACCCGCCGCTTCCGGGTGCTGGGGCTGGACGGCTTCGGCCTCGGCACCGGGGACGGCGACCTGGTGGGCGCGTGCGGCGCGCTCCTGGGCTACCTGGGCGAGGTCCAGCCGGGCGGAGTGGAGCACCTGCGCCCCCCGCGCGTGGAGCGCGCCGGCGACGTGATGGCGCTGGACGAGATGACCCGCCGCAACCTGGAGATCGTGGAGACGCTCCGCGGCACCGGGACGGAGGGGACGCTGCTGCGGGTGCTCGACGAGGCGCTCACCCCCATGGGCGGACGGCTCCTGCGCCGCTGGATCGTCTCCCCGCTGGTGCGGGTGGAGCCGATCCGCGCCCGCCTGGACGCCGTCGGCGAGCTGGTGGACGACGGGGACCGCCGCGGCGCGCTCCGCGGGGCGCTGGCGGAGATCCGCGACCTGGAGCGCCTGGCCGCCAAGGTGGCAACGGGGCGGGTGGCGCCCCGGGAGATGCTGGCGCTGGCGGCCTCGCTGGCGCGCCTCCCCGCCGTGCGCGCGGCGCTGGAGGGAACCCGGAGCGCGCTCCTGGCCGGGCTGCGCGACGGAGTGGACCCGCTGGACGAGGTGCGCGAAGAGATCGCGGCCGCCGTGCACCCGGAGGCGCCCGCCTCCGCGGCCGACCCGGGCTACATCCGCGCCGGGTACGACGCCGACCTGGACGAGCTGCGGGCGGCGCGCGACGGGGCCGTGGAGTGGATCGCCCGCCTCCAGGCGCGCGAGCGCGAGCGCACGGGGATCGCCTCGCTCAAGGTGGGCTTCAACCAGGTGTTCGGGTACTACCTGGAGGTCACCCGCGCCAACCTGGACCGGGTTCCCGACGACTACCATCGCAAGCAGACGCTGGCGAACGCCGAGCGCTACTTCACCCCCGAGCTCAAGGAGTGGGAGGAGAAGGTGCTCGGCGCCGAGGAGCGGATCGCCGCGCTGGAGCAGCGCCTCTTTTCCGAGCTGCGGACGCGGGTGGCGGCGGAGGTGGCGCGGATCCAGTCCACCGCCGAGCGCGTTGCGGCGCTGGACGTGCTCGCGGGTCTCGCCGAGGTGGCGGTGCGGCGCGAGTACGTCCGCCCCGAAGTCGACGAGGGGTACGCGCTGGACGTCGAGGGCGGGCGCCACCCCGTGGTGGAGACCATGATGCCGCGCGAGGAGTTCATCCCCAACGACGTGCGGCTGGACCGCGACGCGCGGGTGATGGTCCTCACCGGCCCCAACATGGCCGGCAAGAGCACCGTGCTCCGGCAGGTGGGGCTCATCGCCCTGCTGGCCCAGGTTGGGTCGTTCGTCCCGGCGCGATCGGCGCGCCTGGGGATCGTGGACCGCATCTTCACCCGCGTGGGCGCCTCCGACAACCTGGTGCGGGGGCAGTCCACCTTCATGGTGGAGATGAGCGAGACCGCCGCGATCCTGCATGGCGCCACCGAGCGGTCGCTGGTGCTGCTGGACGAGATCGGGCGCGGCACCTCCACCTGGGACGGGCTCTCCGTCGCCACCGCGGCCACCGAGCACCTGCACGACCGGGTGGGCGCGAAGACCATCTTCGCGACCCACTACCACGAGCTGACGCGCCTTTCCGAACGCCTCCCGGGCGTGGTAAACTTCAACGTGGCCGTGCGCGAGTGCGGCGAGGAGATCGTCTTCCTCCGCCGGCTCCTCCCCGGCGGCGCGGACCGCTCCTACGGGGTGGAGGTAGCGCGGCTCGCCGGGCTCCCCCGCGAGGTGGTGGAGCGCGCGCGGGAGGTCCTCGCCGAGCTGGAAGGCGCCGCCCCCGCGCCCCGGAACGGCAACGGGAAGCGGCCCGCGGCTGCGCCGCTCCCGGAAACGCAGCTCGTGCTCTTCGAAGCGCCGCCGCACCCCGCCGTACAGCGGCTGCGGGGCATGGACGTCCACAACCTGACCCCGGTCCAGGCGCTGGTGCTCCTGGCCGAGCTGGTCGAGTCCGCGCGGGGCTGAGCCCCGCGCGCCGGAAGCCATGACGCCCGACCGCACGACCTGTCTTTCGCTTGCCGCCGCGCTCCTCGCTTCCGCGGGGTGCGAGGCGGAGCCCGTCCCGGAGTCGCCCCCGCGGCAGGTCGCCTCATCGCCCTTCCAGTACCCGGAGGAGCTGTGGGACGCCGGGGTGGAGGGGGAGACGCTGCTCCGCCTGTACGTCGGTCCGGGCGGCACCGTGGACACCACCCGGGTGGAGCGGACCAGCGGGCACCCGGCCTTCGACCAGGCGGCGGCGGCGGGCGCCCGGGAGCTCCGCTTCGAGCCGGCCCGCCGCGGCGAGGACGCTGTGGGGATGTGGGTCCTCCTCCCCGTGCAGTTCAAGATGACGCCGGAGGGCGGCGCGCAGCCCGATCCCTCCTGACACCGGATCGCTTCCCCGTTCCCGAACCCGTTTCCATGTCCCGTCACCAGCAGCCCTACGACGACGTCCTCCAGACGATCGGGTGGACTCCGCTGATCCGCCTCAGCCGGGTGGCCGCCGGGATCCGCACCCCGGTGTACGGCAAGGCCGAGTTCATGAACCCCGGGGGCTCGGTCAAGGATCGCATCGGGCTCCCCATCGTCGAGGCGGCGGAGCGGAGCGGGGCGCTGAGGCCCGGCGGCACGATCGTCGAGGGGACCAGCGGGAACACCGGTGTGGGACTGGCCCTGGCCGCGGCCATCAAGGGGTACCGCTGCATCTTCACGATGCCGGACAAGATGAGCCAGGAGAAGGTGCGGCTCCTCAAGGCCTTCGGCGCCGAGGTGATCATCACCCCCACCGCGGTCGCGCCCGACCACCCGGACAACTACGTGATGATGGCGAAGCGGATCGCGGAGGAGACCCCCAACGCGATCCTGGCCAACCAGTTCTACAACATGGCGAACCCGGAGGCCCACTACGCGACCACCGGCCCCGAGCTGTGGGAGCAGACGGAGGGGCGGATCACGCACTTCGTGGCGGCCGCCGGCACGGGCGGCACCGTCAGCGGCGTGGGCCGCTACCTCAAGGAGAAGAACCCGGGCGTGCGCATCGTCGCCGCCGACCCCCTGGGCTCCATCCTCGCCGAGAGCTGGCGCATCGGGGGGGAGGCCGAGGTGGGCGGCGCGCCCTACAAGGTGGAGGGGATCGGGCAGGACAAGATCCCCGGGGCGCTGGACATGAGCGTCATCGACGACTTCGTGACCGTCACCGACCGCGACGCCTTCGCCATGGCGCGGCGGCTCACGCGGGAGGAGGGGCTGTTCGTCGGCGGCTCGGCCGGGCTCATCACGCACGCGGCGCTGGACCTCGCGCGCGAGCTGGACGACCCGGACGCCTGCGTGGTGACGTTCCTCTGCGACACGGGCGAGCGCTACCTCTCCAAGCTGTACAACGACGAGTGGATGCGCGAGAACCAGCTCCTGGAGCCGGACCGCGTCAGCATCGGAATGCTGCTGGAGCGGCGGACGGGCGCTCCCGAGGAGGTGATCAGCACCACGCCCGGGGCGCTGGTCCGGCAGGCGCTGGGGCTCATGCGGCTCCACGACGTCTCCCAGCTCCCGGTCCTGGAGGGCGACGCCTGCGTCGGGAGCGTGACGGAGTACGACCTGGTCACCCGCGGCCTGGAGAGCAGCCGCTTCCTGGACGCCACCGTCGGGGAAGTGATGGAGGAGCCGTTCCCGACGATCGCCGCCTCGCAGCCGGTGGACGGCGTGTCCAAGATGCTCTCGCGGCAGACGCCCGCGGTGCTGGTGCGCGACGGGTCGAGGGTGGCGGGCATCGTGACGCGCTCCGACGTGCTGCAGTTCCTCATGTCACGCTGAACAGCGGCGAGCGCGGTGCCGTCGGGGCCGGCCGGGCGCGACCCGGACCGGTCCCGCCACGTTTTCCGCGCCGGGAGACGGGCGTGTTTTTCTCTTGTTCTCCCTGTAACCCGCATGTTACATTCCCGCCTGTCCCGCGACGTTCGCCAACGCTATCCTCAACGCGCAACCGGGGAAGCGGGATCTCCCCACCTCTCTCTTCAACCGAGAAACACATGATGAAACAACGTGTGCGGACAGTAGCCCGGCTGGCATGGGCGCTGATGCTCGGCCTCGCGTTGCCCGGAGCCCTCGGCGCTCAGGGCGTCACGACGTCGGCCATCGGCGGTCGGGTCACCAGCGCGGCCGGCGCCCCGCTCGCGGGCGTCACGGTGCGCGCGGTGCACCAGCCCTCCGGAACCACCTACCAGTCGGTCAGCCAGACGGACGGAAGGTACTTCATCCCGGGCATGCGGGTGGGCGGGCCGTACACCGTGACCGCCGCCCAGCTTGGATTCGAGTCTCAGGTCAGGCAGGACGTCTCCCTGACGCTGGGCGTCACCAACAACCTGGACTTCGTCCTCGGCGAGGCCGCGGTCGCCATCGAGGGGCTGACCGTCACCGGGCAGGGGGCAGGGGCCGTCTTCAGCACCGACCGGACGGGTGCCGCGACTTCGGTGCAGCGGGAGGTGGTCGCCACGCTTCCGAACATCACGGGGCGGCTCGACAACATCACGCGTCTTACCCCCCAGTACAGCGGCAACGGCTCCTTCGCCGGCACGGACAACCGACTGAACAACATCACGGTCGACGGCTCCTACTTCAACAACTCGTTCGGTCTGGGTGGGCAGCCGGGGGACCGGACGGGTGTCGCTCCCATCTCGCTTGCCGCGGTGGAGCAGGTTCAGGTCAACATCGCGCCGTTCGACGTGCGCCAGGGGAACTTCGTAGGCGCCGGCGTCAACACGGTCACCCGGAGCGGGACCAACGACTTCTCCGGCTCGGTCTACTACCGGCGCCGCAACGAGAGCTTCGTCGGGAAGAAGGCGGGCGGCCAGGACTTCGATCCGGGCGAGTTCGACTTCGGCCTCATCGGTGGAACGGTCTCTGGCCCCATCCTCCGGAACAAGCTCTTCTTCTTCGTCAACGTGGAGGACGAGGGTGAGACCTCGCCGGGAACCACCTTCCGGGCCGCGGCGGCGGGAGAGGCTCCGGGGGGGAACGTCACCCGGGTCCTGGCCTCCGACCTGGATCAGCTCAGCACCTTCCTCAGGACGAACTTCGGCTACGAGACCGGGCCCTACCAGGGCTACGATCACGAGACGCCGGCCAGGCGGTTCCTGACCCGCCTTGACTACAACCTGAACGCGAGCAACAAGCTGAGCCTGCGGTACATCCATCTGGACTCCCGGACGGACGTTCTCGCGTCGAACTCCTCGTCGCTCGGGTTCGGTAGCCGGAGGACCAACCAGAACGCACTCAACTTCCAGAACACGAACTACATCATCAAGGAGAACATCCGCTCGCTGGTTGGCGAGTGGAACGCGGTCATCGGCTCGCGGATGTCCAACAGCCTGATCCTGGGATACACTGCCCAGGACGAGAGCCGGGATTCGCGGGGGAGCTTCTTCCCGATGGTCGACATCGTGGAGGGCGGCCGCACCTACACGAGCTTCGGGTTCGAGCCGTTCACTCCGAACAACGAGCTCCGCTACGGCAGCTTCCAGCTCCAGAACAACTTCACGTTCTTCACTCCGGGGCACACCCTCACCTTCGGCGTGAGCGCCGAACGGTACGAGTCCGAGAACGTGTTCTTCCCGGGCTCCCAGAGCGTCTACGTGTACAACTCGCTCCAGGACTTCTACACGGACGCAAACGGCTTCCTGCAGAACCCGAACCGGACGACCTCCCCGGTGACGGCGCGTCTGTTCCAGGTCCGCTACTCGAACATCCCCGGCCAGGACAAGCCCGTTCAGCCGCTGGAGGTGCTCTACACCGGCGTGTACGCGCAGGACGAGTGGCAGGCGCTCCCGGACCTGAAGGTGACCGCCGGTGCGCGCATCGACGTACCGTTCTTCGGCGACACCGGCTTCGAGAACCCCGAAGTCGACACGTTCAACTTCCGTGACGAGAACGGAAACGCGGTCCGGTACTCGACTTCCAAGCTCCCGGGCGCGAACCTGCTGTTCTCCCCGCGGATCGGGTTCAACTGGGACGTTCTGGGGCGTCAGAGCACGCAGATCCGCGGCGGCACCGGCGTATTCACCGGCCGCCCGGCGTACGTCTGGATCTCCAACCAGATCGGTGAGAACGGAGTGCTGACCGGCTTCATCGAGGACCGCAACACGCGCAGCCGGCCGTTCAATCCGGACCCGAACTTCTACAAGCCCGCGAGCGTCAGCGGGCAGCCGGCCAGGAGCTACGCGCTCGCGTTCACCGACCCGGACTTCCGGTTCCCGCAGGTCTGGCGGAGCAACTTCGCCATCGACCAGCGGCTCCCGTTCGGGCTGATTGCCACGGGCGAGTTCCTCTACGGCCGTGACGTGAACGGCGTCTACTACATCAACGCCAACCTGCCCGCGGCCCAGTCGGCGTTCACCGGGGCGGATGCGCGTCCGCGGTATACCAGCGACCGCATCGTCAACAAGGTCACGAACGCCATCGTCCTGAAGAACCAGAACGATGGGTACTCGTGGAACATCGCCGGGACACTTGAGAAGCCCTTCAGCAACGGCTTCTTCGTCAAGGCGGGATACAGCTACGGCGTGGCGAAGAACACCGTCGATCCGGGCTCCATCGCGTCCGGCTCCTGGCAGAACAACCCGCACGCCGGCGATCCGAACAACCCGGGGCTGGGCTTCTCCAACAACTCGCAGGGGAACCGCGTGTTCGGCGCCGCGTCGTACCGGGCGGAGTACTTCCGCTTCGGGGGGACCACCGTCTCGCTGTTCCTGGACGGCTTCACTCCCGGAAATGCGAGCTACGTGTTCTCGGGCGACATCAACGGGGACGGCGGTCGCTTCAACGACCTCATCTACATCCCGAGCGACGTCTCCGAGATGAACTTCGAGACGTACACCGCGTCGGGACGGACCTTCACGGCGGCGGAGCAGGCGGCGGCGTTCGATGCGTTCATCCGGCAGGATCCCTACCTGAGCAGGAACCGGGGCCGGTACGCCGAGCGCAACGCCATCTTCCTCCCGATGGTGTACCGCGCGGACCTGGGCATCGCCCAGCAGGTGTTCACGGACATCGCCGGGAAGCGGAACGCCCTGGAGGTGCGGCTCGACGTCCTGAACTTCGGCAACCTCCTGAACAGCGACTGGGGTGTCGGGCAGCGGCTCACCACCACCAACCCGCTGATCGCGACCAGCCCCGATGCGCAGGGACGCATCCGGTACCGCCTCGCCAACGTCGGCGGTGAGCTGATCAGCGACACGTTCCAGCCGACGCTCGGTCTGAGCGACGTGTACCGGATCCAGCTCGGCCTCCGCTACACCTTCAACTAGCCGGGTTCGGCTCAGGCGGTGTCCGCTCGGACGCCGCCTGAGCCTGCACAGACACGAGTCGGTCTGACGGGCATCTTCGCAGCAGCGAAGGTGCCCGTCTGCGTGGCGGGTCTCATGCCCAGGACACCCCCTGCACGATGCGCCACGGGGGGCTCGTCGCGCGTCGCGGAGCTCGACAACTTGTTCCCGTCTGCGTTGAACTCACGTCCGACAAGCCTGCACCCGCCCACCCTTGCGTCCGAGTTTCGACACCGGTACATCTACGCCCGCACCCTCGCCTCCCGCTCCGCAGCGTATGTCCATGAAGCCATTCTTGATCGGGATCGCCGGGGGGACCGGCTCCGGGAAGACCACGGTCGCCAGGAAGATCTACGACTCCCTGCACCTGGACTCCGCCGTCTTCCTGGATCAGGACTCGTACTACCGGGAGCTGGACCACCTCCCGCTGGAGGAGCGCCGGAAGGTCAACTTCGACCACCCGGACTCGCTCGACAACGACCTGCTGACGGAGCACCTCCAGCGGCTCATCGACCGCCGCCCCATCGCCAAGCCGGTCTACGACTTCGTGGCGCACACCCGCGCCCCGGAGACGCAGCGCGTCATCCCCCGGGACGTCGTGCTGGTGGAGGGGATCCTGCTCTTCGTGGAGCCGCGCATCCGCGACCTGTTCGACCTGAAGATCTTCGTGGACACCGAGGCCGACGTGCGCTTCATCCGCCGGCTCCGCCGCGACCTGGAGATGCGGGGGCGGACGCTGGACTCGGTCATCGAGCAGTATCTGGGGACGGTGCGCCCCATGCACTTCGAGTTCGTCGAGCCCACCAAGCGCTACGCCGACGTCATCATCCCCCGCGGCGGCAACAACGCCCCGGGGATCGAGGTGATCGTCGCCCGGATCCGCGAGCGCCTGGCGGGGAGCGGCGCCCTCGGGTAGCCGTCGCCGCTCCCCGAAACGACAGGGCCGGGCTCCCCCGCGGGGGAGTCCGGCCCTGATTCGTATGCGGTCCGTGCGCTCAGGCCGCCACGGCCTCCGCCTCTTCCAGCTCCGCGATCTCCTCCTTGACCCTCGCGACCATCGCCAGCTTCTCCGTCCGGTGCATGAAGGCGCTCTCGAACCCCATGAGCGAGATGTCCACCAGCTCCTCCCAGGTGAACCCCAGGTGCCGGTGCGCCCGCCAGTACTCCTCGGAGACGGTGGTGGCCGACATCAGCCGGTTGTCCGTGTTCAGGCTGAGCACGAGCCCGGCGTCGTAGTACTGCCGTAGCGGGTGCTGCTCGAAGCTGGGGACCGCCCGCGTCTGCACGTTGGAGGTCAGGCAGATCTCGATCGGCACCCGGAAGTCGTTGACGTAGCGCATCAGGTCCGGGTCCTCGAAGAGCCGCGTCCCGTGGCCGATGCGGTTGGCCTTGCAGTAGTGCAGCGCCTGGTGGATGCTCTCCGCGCCGTACGCCTCGCCGGCGTGGATGGTGGCCGCCATGTTCTTGTTGATGACGGTGTAGAACGCGTCCTTGTGCTTCTTGGCGGGGTAGTTGTACTCCGCGCCCGCCAGGTCGAACGCCACCACGCCCCGGTCCTTGTACGCCACTGTCAGGTCTGCCAGGTCTCGCGACGTGGCGGGCTCCATGTTGCGGATGCCGCAGATGATGATGGCCGTCTCGATGCCGAAGTCGGCCTTGGCTCGAGCCAGCCCGCGGAGCGGCGCGTCGACAATGGCCGTGAGCGGCAGCCCGCCCTGGCTGTTGAGGATGGGCGAGTAGCGGATCTCGGCGTAGCGCACGTTCTCGCCCGCCAGGTCTTCGGCCAACTCGTAGGCGATGCGCTCCAGCGCGTACTCCGTCTGCATCACGGAGAGCGTGATGGCGAAGCGGTCCAGGTACTCCACCAGGTTGCGCGCGTCCTTCACGTGCATGTAGTCGCGCAGCGCCTCGGGATCGCCGACCGGCATCGCGATGCCGTACTCGGCCGCCAGCTCCAGCATGGTCTCGGGCCGGAGCGATCCGTCCAGGTGCACGTGCAGCTCGGCCTTGGGCAGCCGGTGCAGCAGTTCCCGCGTCACTTCTACTGGCATTCCGTCACGTCCCGGTTGAAGAAGCACCTTCCGCACTCACGCACTCACGGACTGTCTCACAGGATCATCGTCACCACGGCCGCGGTCATGAAGCTGGCCAGCGTGCCCGCGATCATGGCGCGAAAGCCCAGCCGGCTCAGGTCGCCGCGGCGCTCCGGGGCCAATCCGCCGATGCCGCCGATCTGGATGGCGATGGAGCTGAAGTTGGCGAACCCGCACAGGGCATACG
>DASYWD010000422.1 GCA_035936415.1 Longimicrobiaceae bacterium | reverse complement strand
CGCGAAGGCCTCGCCCGGGTCGGCGCCGGGGAGGTCGGCGGAGGCCCGCTTCGGGGCGGCCTCCCCGGCCGGGTCGCGCGCCTCCACCTCCAGGGTGCTCCCCCCGTCGGCGCGGATGCGCATGCAGACGCTCACGCCCCGGCGCTCCAGCTCGCCGGCGGCGGTGTCGAAGAACACCTCCCGGAACAGCTCCAGCTCGGGCGGGCCGCCGGGCACCCCCCCGGGCGCCGGGTCGGAGGCGATCCGGTCCAGCACCCCGGCGGCGGGGGCCTCGAAGCGGAGGACGCGGGGCTCGCTCATCCCGTACCCGGCGCTCAGAAGGGAAAGCGCAGTGCGGCGTACAGCTCGTCCCTCTCGCCGTGGGCGAAGAGGAGGCTCGCCACCGCGGAGCGCTGCAGGAAGGCGAACCACACCCCGCCCCCCAGCGCGGTGTGCCACCGGTCGGAGCGCTCGCCCTCCAGGTACACCCGCCCGGCGTCGGCCAGCGCGGTGACGCCCAGGTCGCCGCGCACCAGCAGCTTGGTGTAGACGAGCGGGACGCGCAGCTCGGCGTTCCCGTACACGGCCGCGTCCCCGGCGAAGCGCTGGAAGGGGTAGCCGCGGAGCGTGCGCGAGCCGCCGACGAAGGCCGCCTCCTGGAAGGGGAAGTCGCCCCAGGCGCGCGTCGCGCCCGCCCGCAGGGCCAGGACGGGGGTCCGCTCCCCGCCGGGCGAGAGGTAGGCGTTGGCCTCGGCGTGCGTCCGCCCGAAGGGGCCCTCCACGTCCCACCCCAGGGGGTAGGCGGTCCCGCGCGCCAGGAGGCGGAAGCCGCTGCGGGGGAAGACCGCGGAGTCGCGCCGGTCCCACTCCGCCTCCGCCTGCGCCCCCACCTCGCCGAACGACTCGGCGCCGCGCGGGCGGAGCGTGGCGGCGGGCGTCCCGGGCTCCAGCTCGGGGTCGTACCAGCGGAGCACCGGCCCGAAGGAGAGGCGCGTGCCGTCCGCCGGGAAGCGGTGCCAGAGCGGCTCCAGCGCCAGGTGGGAGTGCCACACCTTGTAGCGGTCGCCGTCCCCCCCGCCGGGGGTCTCGTTCCCGAAGCCGTGGAAGCGGGTCACCTCCATCTCGGAGAGCCGCGCGAAGAGCGTCAGGTGGTCCGGGGAGGCGACGCGCCGGAAGTCCGCGTTGTACTCCAGGGCGAGCCGGTCCTCGAGCGGGGCGTAGATCCCCTCCAGCGACCAGCGCGTGGCGTACGGGTGCCGGCGGAAGCCGTAGCGCGTGACCTTCGGCCCGACGGACACCACCGGCCCCACGTTGGACCTCCACCCCACGCCGGGGGTGAAGAGCGAGGCGGAGAACCCCCAGTCGCGCGGCGGGTCGGTGAGGTTGCCGCGGGTGTGCTCCGGGCGCTCGTAGCGGCGCCGGTCCACGCGCGTCCCGCGGCCGGGGACGAAGCGGTTCTCGCCCCGGTCGTCGTAGAAGGCGGTGCGCGTGCCCAGCACCTCGGAGCGGTCCTCGAAGGTGTCGTCGCCCCCGCCGCCGATCACCCGCACCAGGATGCTGCGCCCGGCCCGCCCGTGAACCACGGCGCGGTCGTCGCCGCCGTGCAGGTGGATGCGCACCTCCCGCGTCTCTTCCGGGTCGAACCGGCGGCGGAAGAAGGGCTCCCGCGCGGGAACGCCCCCCTCCAGGAGGAAGATGCGCACCTCCAGGGCGCCGTCGGGGAGGCGAGCCACGTCCAGCAGCTCGTCGCGGTCGGTGGAGTGCACCTCCGCCTCCAGGGCGAGCTGCGCGTAGAAGCGCCCGGCCACGAAGCGGAGCCGGTCGCGCCGGCCGCGGAGCGCCTCCCGCAGCTCGTCCGCGCTGAGGCGGTAGTACTCCGGGGGCATGCGGCGCAACGCGGACTCGATCACCTCGTCCGTGATGCGCGCCTGCAGGCCGGCCGCCACCGCGTCGAAGTCTTCGCGGGTGAGGTCCGACAGGAAGCGCCGGTCCAGGTGCTGGGCGTTGATGGTGAGCCCGTAGAGGTTCCCGGGGAACCGGGGCCCGTAGAGCACCGCCTTGGGGTAGATGGACTTGGCGAGGCGCACCGCGGCGCCGTCGTAGTCCACGAAGACGTAGTCGCGGTCGCGGGGGATGGCCCGCCACAGGTGCTGGCGGCCCCGGTCGAAGCGCGCCCACTGGTACTGGTCGTCGTGGCGGTCCCAGTCGCCGAAGAGGAGGTCCATCAGCCGCCCGGCCAGGTAGTCGCGCGAGTCCAGCCGGTGCTCGGGACCCTCCTCCAGGTCGTCGATGAAGTTCTCGGTCTTCTTGATCCGGTCGGCGCCGGCCCACGCGGGCGCCGTCCACAGTGCCTCCGGGCCCCGCTCCGCTTCCTCGTCGTCGTCCCGCACGTTGGCCGGCGAGCCCTCGCGCGGCTGCTCCCTCTCGCCGTCCTCGCTCCCGCCGGCCTTCTTCTTCTCCTTCTCCCCGGGCCGTTCCGGCTCGTTGGGGCGCACCTCCAGCCAGCCGAGCATCCCCGCGAACTGCTCGCGGAACCGCCCCAGGCGCGCATCGTCCGGCATGACCACCAGTCGCGGGGAGACGTGCAGGACCCCCGCGGCCTCCAGCAGCCGGTCGGACACCAGCGCGGCGGCGGGGTGGAGCGAGCTGACCTGGTCCTGGATGACGTCGTCCACCACCGTCTCCTGCAGGTCCGGGGAGAGCGCGCGGGTGTGGTCCTTGTTCACGGAGCGGAAGGCGTACTCCCGCCCGTCGGCGCCCTGGAAGCGCAGCGAGAGGGTCTGGTTCCCGCCGCCGGTCCGGACGGGCGTGAGCCCTCCGGCAAAGCGTACCAGGTCGAGCAACTCCACCCGGACCGGGGTGGTCCAGAGGTGGCGGTAGTCCTCCCCGAACAGGAGCCTCCACGCGTCGCTCGCGGCGTACTCCGGGCCCGCCACCACCGTAACGGAGTCGGCCTGCGCGTGGAGCGCGCCCGGGGCGAGGAGTGCCGCGAGGACGAGGGCGATTCCGCCGATCCTACCGCTCTGCATCGTTTTCCCGTTCGATCGAAGCTGCTGCCGGAGCCGGCTCGCCGCGCGGGCGCTCCAGCCAGGCCGAGTAGTTCTCCGTGGTTTCGCCCTCGGCGTCCACCAGGATCACCGCCAGCCGGACGCGCCCGTCCCGGAGGATGCTGAGGCGCATGAAGCCGCTGGCCCGGTTTGCGTAGCGGGTCCCGGTGATCGCCCGCACCTGCGTGATGTGCCCGTAGATCCCGCCGCCGCTCACCAGCAGGTAGCGCGCCGGGTCCCGCCGCAGCACCTGCAGGTTGTGCTCGTGCCCCGCGGCGTACACCAGCGGCGGCTCCGGGACGAAGGCGGTGGACAGGACGCGGATCATCCGCCGGTACCCGGAGCTCGACACGTCCTGGTCGCCGAAGCCGCCCTTCCGCGCCCAGGGGTACAGGGGGAACACGTACGTGGGCCAGTCGAAGTACCCCCCGTGCTCCCCGCCGGACACCAGCGGGTGGTGGGCCACCACCACGGTGGCCCGCCGGCCGGCGCTGCGGAGCACGGCGCGGACGGAGTCGATCACCTGCTGGTCGCTGACGGCGGCGCAGCCGCTGGAGGCGGTGCGGGGCTTGGGCCCGTCGTGCAGCCACCACTGGGTGTCCAGCGCCACGATGCGCACCTCCTCGCCCACGTCCACCACCTCCGGGCCGGGGCACCCGCCGCGGGGGAGGTACTCCGCCAGCCCGTTCCCGCGATCCAGGACGTACTCGGCCTGGCGCTGGACCGCGTCCCACCCGCCGTTCCCGCCGGCCTCCCAGTCGTGGTTCCCGGGGACGAAGAGCCCGCGGGTCCGGGTGTCGCGGAGCACCTCCACCTGCTCGTCCAGGATCCGCTCCGCCTCCTTCCGGTACGGGTGCCCCTCGGGGGGGAGCCCCGCCGGGTACACGTTGTCTCCCAGGAAGACGACGTAGCTGCGGTGTGGGTCCCACCGGAGCGTGCGCTTCAGCGCCTGGAGCACGGGCTCGCCCCGGGGCGCCGGGAGCCCGGCGTCCCCGATCAGGAACAGGTCCAGCGCCACCGAGTCGGGGGAGACGGCGCCGATCACCTTCCCGAGGTTGTAGACGGGCTTGGCGCACCCGCCCGCGAGAAGCGCCGCGACCGTCGCGGCGCACAGAGATCGGATCACGCGGCTCACTGGCTTCCTTCCTTCTTGTCCTTGTTCTTCTTCTTGCCCTTCTTCCCCTTCTTGCCGCGCTTGCGCCTGCGGATCCGGAACGGGATGTACTCGGCCGCGGCGAGCTGCGTGGACCAGCGCTCGTCCAGCGCGCCGACCAGGTCCACCGGCATCACCTTCTTCTTCAGCCGGATCACGTACTCCAGCGTGGAGATCTCGCGGTCCCGGGCGACGATGTCGGAGAGCATCCAGTCGCTCGCCATGTCGCCGAGCGCCTCCTGCACCGTCTGCCGGGCCAGGGTGGGGTCGGGCGAGTGCACCAGGAGGATCCCGTCGGAGCGGAGCTGGTCCGCGTCGTCCAGGAGCCGCCGCCGGATCTGCCGCTGCGCGTCCGGCGACTGGGCCACCAGGAGATTCCCGTCGCCCACGGAGAGGATCCCGGTGCGCGCGTAGCTCCCGCTGTAGATGGAGCCGACGTTGTACCTCCACAGGACCAGGACCACCACGTTGAAGACCAGCGACATCATCAGCGCCACGTCGAGCGCCTGCACCCCGGCGGAAAGGCCGATGCCGATGGCGAGGAAGACGTAGACGGCGTCGCGCGGGTCCTTGAGCGTGTTGCGGAAGCGGACCGCCGCCACGATCCCCGCCAGGCTGAAGGCCAGCGCGATGCTGTTCTTGACCACCATGGCGATCCCGGCCACCACCACCGGGAGGATGATGACCGAGCGGACCAGCGCCGGATCGTACCGGAAGCGCTTGACCCGCATGTAGATCCAGGCCACGGGCACCACCAGCGACAGGGCGCCCAGGATCACCAGCAGGGTGATGAGCGCCCGGTCCACGGTGGCGTTCAGCGTGGGCAGCAGCGTGTCGCCGATGCCGCGCACCGAAACGGAGGTGAGGACGTCCACCCCCTCCGCGCCGCCATCGGGGGCGATGTCGGGCTGCACGAAGGCCCGCCGCACCGTGGGGACCAGGGTCACCAGCGCCGCGTCCACGGCGATCAGCAGCGCGTAGTAGACGAGCAGGAGGAGGAGCGGGAGCTGGCGGAACGCGTCGAGGCGCCTCCACCGGCTCGCTCCGCGCCGCCGCTTCGGGGCGGGCGGGAGCGCGGGTGCCGGGGGCGCGGCGGGGCGGGGGGGCTCCCCCTTCCCGTCGCGCCCGGCATCCCGCGGTTCGTCCTCCGGCCGCGTGGTTCCGGTCAGGAGGGTTTCGGACTCGGGTCGCTGCTCGTTCCGGTCGTTCTGCATCCGTGTCGTTCGCCTGGGCGCTTCGCGGAATGCCGCGCCCGCCGCGCCGCTCACTAGCAGGATCCACGCCGCACTCGCGCGCCTGTTCCCCGGCGCCCCGGAGCGGTATCTTTCCGGGAGGCGGGCGACCGCCCCCGCCCGCCTCCGCAGCGACCCCTTTCCGGCACCGCATGCGCGACACCGCGGCAACCCCCGGCACCGCCGGCCAGGGCGGCGCCCCCCGGCGCATTCTCCTGGCCGACTGCGACATGTTCTTCGTGCAGGTGGCGAAGCTGGAGGACCCCGAGGGCGTGGGGCGCCTGGAGCTGGTGCTGGTGGGCGGGCGCCCGGAGGAGCGCGGCGTGGTGACCTCCGCCTCGTATGGCGCCCGCCGCTTCGGGGTGCGCTCCGGGATGCCGACGTCGCAGGCGGTGCGCCTCTGCCCGGGCGCCACGGTGGTCCCGGTGCCCCGGGGTGCGTGCAGCCGCCGCTCCCGCGAGGTGGAGGCGGTCCTCCGCCGCTTCGCCCCCGTGGTGGAGGCGGCCTCCATCGACGAGTTCTACCTGGACCTCACCGGGACGGAGCGCCTCTACGGCGGGGAACCGCTGGAGCGCACCGCGGAGCGGATCCGCCGCGCGGTGCGCGAGCAGGCGGGGATCTCCATCTCGCTGGGCGGGGGGACCACCCGCACCATTGCCAAGATGTCCACCCGGCTCGCCAAGCCGGAGGGGATCCACGTGGTGCCGGCGGGGGAGGAGCAGGCGTTCATGCTGCGGTGGGAGGTGCGCGACCTCCCTTCCGTGGGGCCGGTGATGGCGGAGGAGCTGCGCCGGCGCGGGGTGCGCACCGTACGCGAGGCGCTGGCGGTGGACGAAGCCACGCTCTCCCTGTGGCTGGGGGAGAGCCGGGGGCGCTGGCTCTTCCAGCGGGTGCGGGGGATCGACCCCACCCCCGTGGGCGAGGCCGCGGAGACCAAGTCGGTGAGCCACGAGCGGACCTTCGCCGCCGACCTGAAGGGCGACGACGAGATCGAGGCCGAGCTGCTCCGCCTGGCGACGGAGACCGGCGCCACGCTGCGGCGCAAGGGACTGCGCGGCCGGACCGTCACGGTGAAGGTGCGCGACGGGGACTTCCGCGACCGGCAGGCGAGCCGCACCCTCCCGGAGGCGGTGGAGTCCGACCGGGCCATCCACGACACCGCCCGCGCCCTCCTCGCGCGCCTCCGCGAGCAGCGCCGCACCCCGGTGCGGCTGCTGGGGGTGGGCGTCTCCACCCTGGCCGCCACCGACGCGCCCGGCCAGATGGCGCTCTTCGACGCCGCCTTCGTGGAAACGGAGAAGGACCGCTCCCTCTCCCGCGCCGCGGACGCGATCCGCGCCCGCTTCGGAGCCGGCGCGCTGCAGCCCGGCCGCATCCTCGGCGGACGGCCAGGGAACAGGGAATAGCCCGCTACGGTCCCGCCTGACTTCCGCACCCTCGCACTCCCGCACTCCGTCCAAGCTCCTCCGCAACCCGACCCCAGCCCCTTCCGTATCATGACACAGGACCCCGGTCGTGCAACCGGTCCTCGGAGCCCGCGGAGGCCGTCCGGCCCCCGGCGTGTGGACTCGACCTCAACCTTTCCAGGAGTCAAGATGAAGTCAGGGATTCTGGTCACCGTCGTCGTCGGGATCGGCCTGCTGGCCGGTCTGGTGCTGGTGCTCGGCGGGTGGACGGTGGTGGACTCCACCGAGCACTGCGTCCTCACCCGCTACGGCCGCGTGGTGGAGCGGAAGATGAGCACGGGGCTGAACTTCACCCCCTTTGCAAACGCCACCTGCTTCAGCATGACCGAGCAGAACTTCCCCCGGGGCGCGGACGACAAGGAGACGATGGAGGCGCAGACGCGCGACCCGGTCACCGTGCTGGGTGACGTGGCGATCGTCTACTCGTACGACCCGGGGACGATCTTCGAGGTGTTCATGGAGAAGCGCTCCCCGGAGGCAGTGGAGACGGAGATCCGCAACTCCATCCGCGAGGGGTACCGCAACGCGCTGTCGGGGTGGACGGTGGCGGAGATCTTCTCGGCGCGGCGGCCGACGCTGTCGGACTCGGTGCGGGCGCACATCCAGCGCAAGGTGGGCAACCGCGCACAGATCCAGCAGGTGTTCGTGCGCGACATCAAGATCCCGGAGCAGATCGAGCGGCAGCGGATCGCCGCGGCGGAGCAGGCGCAGATCCTGGACCGGGCGCAGAAGCAGTTCGTCATCGACTCGGTGAACGCGGCGGCCCTGGTCATCAAGGCCCGCGGCGAAGCGGAGTCCAAGCAGCTCCAGGCCCGCTCCTACGAGGCGAACCCCCGCCTGATTGAGCTGGACATGATCAAGGCGTGGTCCACCGGGATCGGCGAGGCGTGCAAGGGGGTGCAGAGCTGCGTCCTGGGCGGCTCGGTGGTGGACTCCTGGCGCGGCGCCCGGCCGTAGGGAGGGAGGAGAGCGATGATGCCCGTAGCGATCCTGCTGGTGCTGGTGGGGGGCGCGCTGGTGCTGGCCTTCTCGGCGCTCTTCGCCCGCATAGGCAAGCTGGAGGGACGGATCGAGAGCCTGGAGCGCAGGCACGCCGACCTGATGGGGATCGTCTCCGACGTCCTGATCGAGCCGGGGCGGAGGGAGACGCTCGAGCCGCGCCTGCGGAACCTGCTCTCGGATCGGTAGGAGGGGAGTGCGAAGTGCGAAAACGACGCCCCCGCCGGGATCTCCCGGCGGGGGCGTCGTCGTCCAGCCTCCACCCGGCGGTTGGAGCCGATCAAATCCGTTCCCCTCTCCGTTCTGGACGGATGGGAGCCGCGCCGCTGGCGAATGAGTCTGCTTGGTGGTAGAGTGGAGTCATGCCTACGATCAAGGGGGTGCCCGGTCCGTACCGGCTGTTCTTCTTCAGTTTCGACTGCAACGAGCCGACGCACGTGCACGTTCAACGCGAGAACGACATCTGCAAGTTCTGGATCGAACCGCTGACGCTCGCCACGAACCACGGCTTTTCGGCACGGGAACTGAACCGCGCACGTCGGACTATCGAAGACCACCTCGATCGCATCAAGGAGGCGTGGGATGAGCACTGTGGAAACGACCGAGCCGCTGATCCGTGAGGTGCGGGTCACGGACGAGGAGATCATCGCCGATCTTCTGGACGGCCGCAGGATCAGCGTGCCTCTCGCCTGGTCATGGCGTCTGTGGGAAGCGAGCCCGGAGCAGCGGGCGAACGTCCGGATCATCGGCAACGGCCAGGGCGCTCACTGGCCCGACGTGGATGAGGACATCAGCGCCCGTGGCATGCTGACGGGAGTCCCGGCGCCGCGTCCGAAGCACCTGGTGTAGCCCTCAGAGGCTGTGAACAAAGTGGCATGGAGTTGGCGTGTGCACAGGAGGATGGCACGCCAACCCTACCCCAGCGATCCGACGGACGCCCAGTGGGCGGTGGTGCGCTCCGTCCTGCCCGCGGCCAAGAACGGGCGCACGGGCCGACCGCGCACGCACGAGCTGCGCGAGGTCTGGAACGCGATCTTCTACCAGGCGCACAACGGCTGTACCTGG
>DASYWD010000421.1 GCA_035936415.1 Longimicrobiaceae bacterium | reverse complement strand
GCTGCGGGTCGCCGCCGCGCGCGGGGAGGGGGACCTCCGGGAAACGGAGCGCCGCCTGGCCGCCTCGGTCCAGGGTCGCGAGGGGGCCGAGCGCCGCGAGCGGACCATCGACGCGGAGGCCGCGGAGCTGCTGCGCTCGCTGGAGGGCCTTTCCGGCGTCCGCGAGCGGGCGGGGGACGAGGTGGAGGCCCTCTTCGGGGAGCGCGACCGCGCCGCCGCCGAGCTGCAGGCCGCGGACGCGCGCCTCGCGGAGATCGAGGCGGAAGCGCGGGAGGCGGAGGAGCGCGCCCGGGTCCACCGCCGGCGCGAGGCGGAGGCGTCCGAGGAGCGGCATCGCCTGGAGCTGGAGAGCACGGAGTGGAGCGGCCGCGTCGAGCGCGCGCGCGACCGGCTGGAGGCGGAGTGGGGCCGTCCCTGGGAGACGCTGCTCGCCGCCGCCGGCCCGGTGGAGGAGGGGACCCCCGACGCCTGGCGCGCCGAGGTGCGCGAGCTGGCGCGGCAGGTGGACGCGCTCGGTCCCATCAACATGCTCGCCGTGCAGGAGCACGAGGAGGAGGAGCGCCGCCTCACCTTCCTCCTGGAGCAGCGCGACGACCTGGTAAAGGCGCGCGACGACCTGGCGGCGGCGATCCGGCAGATCAACAAGACGGCGCGCGAGGTCTTCCTCGCCACCTTTGGCACCATCCGGGAGAACTTCCAGCGCACCTTCCACTCGCTCTTCCTGGGCGGGGAGTGCGACGTGTGGCTCGCCGACCCGGACGACCCTCTGGAGTCGCCCATCGAGATCCACGCCTCGCCCCGCGGCAAGAAGACGCAGCGGATCCACCTCCTTTCCGGCGGGGAGCGGACGCTCACGGCGCTGTCGCTGCTCTTCGCCATATACCTGGTGAAGCCGTCGCCCTTCTGCCTCTTCGACGAGGTGGACGCCCCGCTGGACGAGTCCAACGTGGGCCGCTTCATCCAGCTCCTGCAGGACTTCAAGGCGGACACGCAGTTCGTGGTCATCACGCACAACCCCCGCACCATGGAGGCCGCCGACTGGCTCTACGGCGTCACCATGGAGGAGCCCGGCGTCTCGACGCTGGTGGGGGTGGAGCTGGAGGGCGCCTGGGCGCTGACCGACCGGGAGCGGGTGGCGTAGGGGAGCGCGAAGGGATCCGAAGAGGCCGTCCTTCACCCGCGCCGGGCAGGGTGCTATACTTCTCCTGGTCCCTGCATTCGAACACCTGCGCGTGAAACTGACATGCTCGTCGTCATGCGGCACGATGCCACCGAGGAAGAGATCCGGGGCGTCGTCGACACCATCCACGAGCTCGGCTACGAGGCGTGCCCCATCCCGGGGAAGCAGCGCACGGCGGTCGGGCTGATCGGCAACGACGGCAAGGTGCCGGCCGACCGGATCGAGGCGCTCGCCGGCGTCCTCCAGGTGATCCACGTCTCGCAGCCGTACAAGCAGGTCTCGCGCGAGTGGTCGCCGGAGCCCACCATCATCGAGCTGGAGAACGGCACCCGCATCGGCGGCGACGAGGTGGCGGTGATGGCCGGGCCGTGCTCGGTGGAGTCGGAGGCGCAGATCATCGGGGTCGCGCAGCGGCTCCGCGACGCGGGCGCCACCGTGCTGCGGGGCGGCGCCTTCAAGCCCCGCACCTCGCCGTACTCCTTCCAGGGGATGGCGGAGGACGGGCTGAAGCTGCTGGCCCGCGCGCGCGATGAGACCGGGATGGCGATCGTCACCGAGGCGATCGACCCGGAGAGCCTGGCCCTGGTGGTGAAGTACGCCGACGTGATCCAGATCGGCGCGCGCAACATGCAGAACTTCTCGCTGCTCCGCCTGGCCGGACGGTCGGGGAAGCCGGTGCTGCTCAAGCGCGGGATGTCGGCGACGATCACGGAGTTCCTGATGTCCGCCGAGTACATCCTGGCGGAGGGGAACCGGCGGGTGATCCTCTGCGAGCGCGGCGTGCGCGGCTTCGACTCGCAGCAGACCCGCAACCTCCTGGACCTGACCGCCATCCCGGTGGTGAAGGGTCTCTCGCACCTCCCCATCGTCGCGGACCCGAGCCACGGGACGGGTGTCCGCGCCATGGTGATCCCCATGGCGCGCGCCGCCGTGGCCGCCGGCGCCGACGGGTTGATGATTGAGGTGCACCCGGACCCCGAGCGCGCTATGTCCGACGGGGCCCAGTCGCTCTATCCGGACCAGTTCGGGGAGATGATGGAGCAGATCGCGCTCATCGCCGAGGCCATCGGGCGGACGCTCAGCCCCTCGCTGGCGCCGGCCGGCGTCCGCTGACCGGGCGCGGCGGGATGGGCACCAGCGGGCCGCTCCGCCCGTCGCGCCGGGCCACCAAGCCGCTCGGCGACCGGGGCGAGGAGATCGCCGCCCGCTACCTGGCCGCGCGCGGCTGGACGGTGGTGGCCCGCAACTTCCGCCTGGGACGCAAGGAGATCGACCTCGTCGCGCGCCGCGGCGAGGTCGTCGCGTTCGTGGAGGTGAAGACGCGCGGCGGCCACGGCTACGGCCACCCGCTGGAAGCCATCACCTGGAAGAAGCGCCGGGAGATCGGGCAGGTGGCGCAGGCCTGGGTGGACCGCCACGGCCGCCCGGGCGACGTGTACCGCTTCGACGCGGTGGCGGTGCTGGTGGGCGGGGGAGGGGAGCCCGCCGTGGAGCACGTGGAGGACGCCTGGAGGATGTAGACGGCCGGAGCCTCACGCGTGGTCGGAGAGCTGTACGACCGGCAGCCCCGGGACGGTGGGGAGCCTCCGGTCGTTGGTGAGGAACGCCGAGCAGCGAGCCGTCAGCGCCGCCGCGAGCTGAAGCGCGTCGGGCGTCCGGATGCCGTGGACGGCCCGCAGCTGGGCGGCCGTTCGAAGCAGGACGCGGTCCAGGAGCACCAGGCGCACGCCACGGCTCCGCGTCAGGAGGGCCTCGTAGCGCGCCGCCAGGGGGAGATTCCCCGCACGATAGGGAACGACGAGGACCTCGAGGAGGGTGATCTCCGAGGTCACGACCTCCAGGTCTCCCCGGTCGGCGGCGGCGAAGATCTGCCGGGCCGGCGGAAGGAAGGCCGGGTGCTCCTCGGCGAAGTAGATGAAGACCGCGGTGTCCACGGCTACGGGGCCGGGGCCGAGGGCTTCCATCAGTCCCACGCGCGACGCTCCCGCTCCACGTGGTCCGCGGCGTCGGCGCCGGCCCAGAGCTCCGCTCCCAGCCCCTGCAGATCCAGGATCGAGAGCGGCTCCGGCTCCTCGAGCGCTTTCTCCAGGAGTCGGGTCACCTCCTGCGCCACCGAGCGGTGCTCTCGCCTGGCGCGTGCCTGGAGCTTCTGGTAGAGGGCGTCCGGCAGGTTCTTGACGTTCAGCGTAGCCATGGCTTGCCTCCGTTTTCCTCCAAAGTGGAGGAATCAGGGACGGGTTGTCAAGCCGAACCGGTGCCGGGCGGACGCGGGCCCGCCCTGGAGCACATGGAGGACGCCTGGCGAATGTAGCTCCGTCGGATCCCCTCTTCCCCCCCGTGGTATATTAGCTTTCAACCCACGTTGGACGTCGCAGTCCCGCGCCTCTCATCTCCTTCAACGTCATCGCAGTGTCCCGAACCGCGCTCGCCCGCACCTACCGCCCGCACCGCTTCTCCGAGGTGGCGACGCAGGAGCACGTCTCCGAGACGCTCCGGGCGGCCGTCCAGCGCGACCGCGTGGCGCACGCGTACCTGTTCTGCGGGCCGCGCGGGGTAGGGAAGACCACGCTGGCCCGCGTGCTGGCGATGGCGCTCAACTGCGCCGACCGCGGCGAGGACGGCGAGCCGTGCGGCGTCTGCGACTCCTGCCAGAAGATCTGGGCCGGGCGCACCTCGCTGGACGTGGTGGAGATCGACGCCGCCTCCAACCGCGGCGTGGACGACGCCCGCGAGCTGCGCGAGCGGGCCATGTACTCCCCGTCGGAAGAGGACCGCTTCAAGGTCTATATCATCGACGAGGCGCACATGCTCACCCGCGAGGCGTGGAACGCGCTCCTCAAGATCCTGGAGGAGCCGCCCCCACGGGTGATCTTCGTGTTCGCCACCACCGAGCCGCAGAAGATCCAGCAGGCCGCGCCCCCGATCCTTTCGCGCTGCCAGCGCTTCGACTTCCGCCGCATCGGGACCACGGACCTGGTGCGCCGGCTCCGAGAGGTGCTCGCCGCCGAGGGGATCGAGGCCGCGGACGACGTCCTCCTCCCCATCGCGCAGAAGGCCGACGGTGGGATGCGCGACGCGCTCTCGCTCCTGGACCAGGTGCTCTCCTTCACCGAGGGGGCGCCGACCGCCGAGGACGTGCGGCGCGTGCTGGGGCTGGTGGGGAGCGAGCTGTACCTGGAGCTGTTCGACGTGATCGCCGAGCGGCGCCACGCCGACGTGTTCCGCTTCGTCGCGCGGCTCCTGGAGCAGGGGTACGACTTCACCGAGTTCTACCGCGGCCTCGCCGACTTCATCCGGGCCCTGCTCATCGTGAAGCTGGAGGGCGCGGAGGCGGCCGAGGTGCGCGACGACCTGCGCGCGGAGATGGCGGCGCGGGCGGAGGGGTTCGCCGCGGGAGACCTGCTGCGGATGCTCTCGCAGGTGGCGGAGCTGGACGCCGACGGCCGCTTCCGGAAGAGCGGCGAGCAGCGCATCCTGATCGAGCTGCTCCTGCTGCGCTTCGCGTACCTGGAGCGCACCGTCACGCTGGAGGAGGTGCTCGCCGCCGTCGGCGGGAACGGCGGGGGCGCCGCGGAGGCGCCACCGGGAAACGG
>DASYWD010000420.1 GCA_035936415.1 Longimicrobiaceae bacterium | reverse complement strand
CCCCGCGGGCGCCGGGGGTGCGGAGGGTGCCGGGCTCGGGCTGGAGCTCTGCCGCGCGCTCGCCGCGCACGCGGGCGGAAGCCTGGAGATGGAGCGGCGGGGCCCCGGAGGCACCTCGTTCCTGCTGCGTCTCCCGGCCGCCCCGGTGCAGGACGCCGTGGTGGGCGCGCCGCCCGAGCGGCCTCGTGCCGGGCGCGAAAAAGCCCTCCCCCGCGGCGGGGGAGGGTGAGGCTTCGGCCGGGTCCGGCTCCGCGGGCCCGCCGTCAGGGCGACTGCGTGCGCAGCGCCTCCGGTTCGCCGCGCGCCCGGGGGGGCCCCCCGCGGGCAAGCCTCCGCTTGGCCGCGTAGAGGCGCGCGTCCGCGGCCGCGATCATCTCCTCCGGCGAGGCGTACGAGGGCTCGTAGCCCGCGACGCCCACGCTGATCCCGATGGTCCCCGCCAGCCGATTGCGGATGCGCTCCACCAGCGCCCGGGCGCCGTCCTCCGTCCCGCGGGGAAGGATGACCACGAACTCGTCGCCGCCATAGCGCACCACCAGGTCCGAGCCGCGGACCTCCTGGCGCATGGCGTCCGCCACCGTGCGCAGGATCCGGTCGCCCGCCAGGTGGCCGTGCGTGTCGTTGACGGCCTTGAAGTCGTCCAGGTCCAGCACCACGAGGGTGAGCGGCTCCCCCCGGCGCGCCCCAGCCCAGGCGCGCTCCAGGACCACCTCCATCTGCCGCCGGTTCGCCAGCCCGGTGAGGGGGTCCGTCAGCGAGAGGCTGCGCACCTCGCCCAGGAGGCGCACCCGCTTCAGCGCGGCCTCCGCCAGGCTGGCGAGCGCGCGGAAGATGTCCCAGTCCTCCGGCAGGAATACACGCTCTCCCCGGCGCTCCACCACGAACAGGATCCCGTCCTCGCCCACGGGGGTGTACGCCAGGACGGCGGCGCGGGTCTCGGCGAAGAGCGGGGCGAGCGGGGAAAAGGGGGAGCCGGTGTCGGGACGGGCGTCGTCCCGGGCCAGCAGGCCCGGACGGGTGAAGCGGGTGTGGCGCGGGAGGACGACGCGGCGCGACTCCGACCCGGAGAGGCAGTCCTCCACCGGGCGGAACGCGGCCGCACCCGGCTCGCGGAGGAAGAGCACCGCCAGGTACCCGTCCACGATGCGGAGCACGTGCTCGCCCGCCGCCCGGCAGACCTCCTCCAGCGTCTCCGCCGCGTTGAGCTGCTCCGAGAAGGCGATCAGCTTCTCCGGGAGCTGCTCGCGCCGCCAGGCGCGCAGGCGCTCCTGCCGCCAGGCGGCCGCACCGACCGCCGCGCGCTCCAGCAGGTCCTCGCCGCCGCACCCCCTGGGGATGGGCCGCACCGCCGCCCCCGCCACCAGCACCGCGTCCCGCGCGCCCAGGTCCAGGAGGAGAACCGCCTCGTCCGCGGAGAGCGCCGCCTCCGCTTCGCGCACCGGGCGCATCGCGCCGTCGGCTTCCGCGCTGCGGGCCAGGAGCGCCAGCCGGTATCCGCCGGCCGGCTGGAAGGACTCTCCCTCCGGGGCGGCGGGGCTGGCGAGCACCAGGCTCGGCGCACGGTCCTCCCTGCGGCGAAAGTTCATGATTGCTCCCTCCGTTGAGCGGACGTTCGACCGGTGGGGTAGCCGGAGAAGCCCCGTCAAAACGGCGTGCCGCCGCCGAAAGAGCCGGAGTGTACGGGTCGGCCGGCGGGCCGCGCGGCGGCCCGGTTTTTCCGGAAAGTTCGGCCGGCCGGCAATGTAACGTGCCGCGCGGGTGCGGCACAACCGGCGAGTCGCGCCCGGACCGCACCTTTCCCGCACCGTCGTGAAAACCTCCCCGTCCGGACCACCGGGCGCATAAACCGAAGTACGGCAATGTCTTGGGGCACCGTGGCCTGCTTTTTGCCCGGTCTCGCGTCTTCCGGGCCGACCGGCGCGCCCGGCGTCCCTCCGCCTCATTCCGAACCCTGGCCGCACCGTGAACGACAACACGATCCTTGTGGTCGACGACAACCGCGACAACGTCGAGATCCTGCGGGCGTTCCTGGAGTCCCGCGGGTACGTGGTGGCAGAGGCGCAGGACGGCCGCACCGCCCTCGCCAAGCTGGAGCAGGTCAAGCCGGCGCTGGTCCTCCTGGACGTGATGATGCCGGGGATGGATGGGTGGCAGGTGTGCCGCACCATCAAGAACCACCCCGACTTCGGGCGTACCCGCGTGGTGATGGTGACCGCCAAGGCGGGGTTCGAGGACAAGTTCGAGGGGCTCCGCTCCGGGGCCGACGACTACGTGGTCAAGCCGGTGGACCTCAAGGAGCTGGAGGACAAGGTGCAGCGCAACCTGGCGGCGCGGGGGACCGACGCGTGAGAGTTCTGGCACGGGTGCGCGACGCGGCGCTGCAGGAGCAGCTCACCGCCGCGGCGACGCGGCTGGAGGCGGACCTGACGACGGTGAGCGCCACGGGCGGGGGCCCGGGCGACCCGCTCCTGGAGGCGCTCCGCTCGCACCCGGACGTGGTCTTCGCCGAGGCTTCGGCCCGCGACGAGATCCTGGTGCTGCGGGAGGAGACCGAGTCGCGCGGGATCGCGCTGGTGGTGGCGTGCCCCACGGAAGGGGCGGTCGCCTGCGCCTTCGGCGCGCGGGCGGACGAGTGGGTGCTCACCACCAGCGACGCCGCCGAGATCGCCGCCCGGATCGAGTCCGCGCGCGCGCGCATCCGCACGGCCGGGCGCCCGGAGGCCACCTCGCACGCCGCCGAGCACCTGCGCTACGAGGAGCTGCTCTACGACCGCTTCACCGGCTTTCCCACCCTCCCCGTCATGCTGGAGCGGGGGCGGGACATCCTGGAGCGGAGCGGCCGGCTCACCATCCTCTACATCGAGTTCGTCCGCTACTCCAAGCTGGAGGAGATCTACGGCTGGCAGAAGCTGGACGAGGTGCTGCAGACCACCGCGCGCTCCGTGCGGGAGTTCTACGCGCGGCAGCGGGGCGGCTCCGAGAGCCACCTGATGGTCTCCCACACGGGGGACGACGACTTCATCTTCTTCACCGACCTGCAGGAGCCGGTGGAGGAGGCGGACCGGCGCATCAACGAGCTGGCCGAGGAGCTGGAGCGCTACATCGGGGAGCGGCTGGAGAAGGAGCACGGGGAGGACGTGGCCGGGCTCTTCGGGATCTACGTGGGCTCCACCACCCTCTTCCGCAACCCCAAGCTCCGCACCGAGCGGATGATCTACCGGGGGATCCGGGAGGCGGCGCAGGCGGCCCGCAGCGTGGAGCACCGCGAGCGGAGCCGCAAGGTGGCCGACCTCAAGAACACCCTGCGCGAGGGGGCGGTCTACATCGACTACCACCCCATCGTGGTGACGGAGACGCAGGCGGTGTACGGGTACGAGGCGCTCGCCCGCGGCGTGCTGCGGGGGCTGCGCTCGCCGGAGGTGCTCTTCGGCGTCGCGGAGGAGGCCAACCTGATCTGGGAGCTGTCGCGCCTCTGCCGCAAGCGGGCCATCGAGGGGATCGACAGCCACCTCAAGCCCGACGAGCTCCTGTTCATCAACATCGACCCGCACGACTTCCGCGACCCCAAGTTCCGCTACCTGGACCTGGACGAGCTGGGGGTGGATGAGCCGGAGCGGATCGTGCTGGAGATCACGGAGCGCACCGCCATCACCGACTACCCCACCTTCCAGGGATACCTGAAGGAGTTCCGCGACCGCGGCTTCCGCTTCGCCGTGGACGACGCCGGCTCGGGGTACGCGGGGCTGGGGAGCATCGCCAACCTCTCGCCGGACTTCATCAAGCTCGACATCTCGCTGATTTCCAGCATCGACAGCAACTTCATGAAGCAGAACCTGGTGGACACGATGGTCCGGTTCGCCAACGACCACGACATCAAGGTGATCGCCGAGGGGGTGGAGCGCGAGGAGGAGTATGAGACGGTGAAGGCGCTGGGGGTGCACCTGACGCAGGGGTTCTACTTCCACCGCCCGCACGGGAACGGCAAGGGCGGTTCCTGACCCGCCCCCCGGCGGCGGCACGCGCCTCGCGTCTCCCGGCCACGGGAACCGAGCGCCCCCCGCAACCGAAGGGAAGATGCCGCAGCAGACGCAATCCATGGCGGAATGGACGAGGCCGGCCGTGCCCGCGCCCCCGTCCGGGGACGAGAGCGCGCTCCGCGCGGCCGCGCTGGCCGACCTGCTCTCGGCCCGGAAGGGGGAGCGGCACCTGGTGGCGATCCAGGACTTCCCGGACCCGGACGCCATCTCCTCGGGGATGGCCTACCAGGAGATCGCCCGCGGGTTCGGGATCGAGGTGGAGGTGGTGTACGACGGCCAGATCAGCCACCCGGAGAACCTGGCGCTGGTCAACCTGCTCGACCTGCACCTCACCCGCTTCAGCGAGCGCCTCAAGCTGGAGGAGTTCGACGCGGCGGTCTTCGTGGACAACCAGGGGACCACCACCCAGCTCACGGAGCGTCTCCGGGCGGCGGGGGTGCCCACCCTGGCGGTGATCGACCACCACGACCCGCAGGACGTGCTGGACCCGGTCTTCAGCGACATCCGCCCGGTGGGGGCGGCGGCCACCCTGTTCACGGAATACCTCCGCAGCGGGCGGATCCTGCGCCTGGACCCGGAGAGCCGCGCCCACGCCCTGCTCGCCACGGCGCTGATGCACGGCCTGCACAGCGAGACGGACGGCTTCATCCACGCCCGCGCGCCGGAGTACCACGCCGCGGCGTACCTCAGCGAGTTCGTGGACGCCGACCTGCTGGAGCGGGTGCTCTGCGTGCAGAAGTCGCACGCCACCATGGACGTGATCGAGGCGGCGCTCGCCCGGCGCGTCATCCGTGGGGGGATCTCCGTGGCGGGGGTGGGCTACCTCCGCTGGGCCGACCGCGACGCCATCCCCCAGGCGGCGGACTTCCTGCTCACCGAGGAGAACGTGCACACCGCGATCGTGTACGGCATCCTCTGCGGCGACGAGGGACGGGAGCTGGTCTCGGGGAGCCTGCGCACCTCCAAGGTGACGCTCTCCGTGGACTCCTTCCTCAAGGAGGCGCTGGGATCGGACGTGCGCGGGCAGCCGTACGGCGGGGGCCGCAGCCGCGCGGGCGGGTTCGAGATCGGGGTGGGCTTCCTCTCGGGCATGGACGACGACCCGGAGCAGCGCGACGCGAAATGGGCCCTCTTCGACCGGCGGATCCGGCGGAAGGTGTTCCGGGCCGCGGGCGTGGACGAGGAGGAGGAGGGGGACTGCGACGCGCCGGTGTAGGGGCGGGAAGTGCGAAGTACGAAACAGCGCCCCCGCCGGGATCTTCCGGTGGGGGCGCCGTGCGTATGTCGGGGCGTGGCGCAGCGGGTGACGGCGGACCCTCCGGCATGGTTTGGGGTTCCAGGGAGCTGTCCGGCCGGAGGTCCCGGCGGGCGAAGCGGAAGTTGTACCAGGAAGGGAGGTTGCGGCTCGGAATGGATGCTCTTTTCGCCTCCGCGTGGGGGCCGCTGGTGATCTTTTCGCTCCGCATTGTGGATGTCTCGCTCGCCACGATGCGGATGCTTCTTTCGGTCCGGGGGCAGAAGCACGTGGTGCCCCTGATCGGCTTCTTCGAGGTGCTCGTCTGGATCTTCGCGGTGGGGAACGCCATCCAGCACCTGGGGTCGCCGCTGCACCTGATGGGGTACGCCGCGGGGTTCGCCATGGGGTCGGTGGTGGGGCTCACGATCGAGGAGAAGATGGCGCTGGGGCTGGCCACCGTGCGCGTGATGTCGCAGCACGGCGGGGTAGAGATCGCTGAGGCGCTACGGGAGCGCGGCTTCGGCGTGACGGAGTTCGCCGGGTTCGGCCGGGAGGGGACGGTGGAGGTGGTCTACGCCGTGCTGCGGCGCCGCGACCTCCCCGTGGCCTTCGAGCAGGTGGGGATCTGGGACCCGCACGCCTTCGTGACCGTGGAGGAGCCGCGCTCCATCCATCGCGGCTGGATGATGGGACGGCGGCGGAAATAGCTCCTTCCGGAAAGGCGCCGAACGACGGCGCCCCCGCCGGGATCTTCCGGTGGGGGCGCCGTTCTGCCGTAGCAGGCCGTGGAGCGGCACTCATTCGCTTCGCCCCTATTCCCTGTTCCCTGCCGTTGCCGTCCACTCGCACAGCTCCGCGCCGCGGGTCTCGCAGACGGGGTGCTGGGGGAGGTGGTCGCGCCCGGTGTAGCGCTCCATCAGCTCGGTGAGCACGCCGGAGTACAGCGCGCAGGCGGCGCCGCCGGGGTCGGCGCGCGCCGTGAGCGAGCCGGCGATGCGGACGCCCAGCGGCCGCCGGGGCACCTGCAGGCGGCCGTTCCCGGAGATCTGCCGGAAGACGCGGAGCGCCGCGCGGCGGGCCGAGCGGATCGCCAGCGACGGCGGCAGGTGGGGCACCAGCCGCCGGAAGGTGCCGCTGCGGTCCTCCCATTCGAGCCGGGCGATCCGCCGCCCCGCCTCCTCGAAGATCTCCTCCGCGTCCGGCCGGCGGATCACCAGGCGGATCAGGTTCTCGATCTCCGACTCCGCCTGCAGGCGCTTGCGGCGCACCTCCTCGCGGAAGCGGTGGATCTGCGTGTGCACCACGTCGTTCAGCCCGAAGCGCCGGGGGAGGCTCAATGCCAGGTTCTCGCCCTCCAGCACCTCCTCCGGGCGATCCATGTCGCGCATGGTCTCGAAGAGGATGAGCGGAAGCAGCGGGGTGATCCCCCCCCTTCCCGGGGCTGCGTTCGAGCGGCCCTTTCGCAGCCGGTCCTTCTTCGACATGTCGGGCTCGGTGAACGGATGGTGTACGGACGGGGGCAGAATTTCGCCGGTCCGGGCGTGCTCCGCAACCCCGCTCCGACCCCGCCCGGCCCGCTCCTTGCTTGCCCCGGAGGGCGGAATCGAGACGGACGAACCCGGAAACGCGGAGGCCGGAGTGGACCCGAACCAGCACCCCGACTGCGTCTTCTGCCGGATCATCGGCGGAGACGAGATGGTCAGCGTCATCTACGAGGACGAGGACGTGATCGCGTTCCTCGACGTCCAGCCCCTGCACCGGGGGCACGTGCTGGTTCTCCCCAAGGAGCACCACAAGAACCTGTTCTACGTCCCCGAGGAGCTGGCGGCCCGCACCTTCGCGACGGCGCGGCGCATCCTCCCCGGGCTGCGCCGGGCCACCGGGTGCCGGGCGGTCAACCTGTTCTCCCCCAACGGGGCGCACGGCGGGCAGGACGTGTTCCACTTCCACCTGCACCTGATCCCCGTCCCCGAGGGGCAGCCGTTCCCGCTGCAGCTTCCGGACCCCGGCGCGCCGGTGCCCTCGCGCTCGGAGCTGGACGTCATGGCGGCGCGCATCGGCCGGTGCATCGCCGACGAGAGCTGCGCCGAGCAGCCGGGCGAGGAGCTGCAGGCGGCGGGCTGAGCCGCGCCGGGGGGTGCGCGGCCCATTGCGGAGCGCCGCCGGGGGGCGTATCCTCCCGCGTCCGCGTCACATGAACCATCCCGCCACCGCCATCCGACGGGCCGATGAAGCGCTTCGCCGCATACGACCCCCCCGAGTACGTGCACTGGACGGCCGACCCGGCGCTGGTGCGGGAGTTCCGTGAGCGCGTGGACGCGGACCCGGAGCGGGCGCGATGGATCCGCGAGCTGGACGAGGCGCGGCTCCTGGAGCTCTACGAGGGGCTGGTGCGCAACCGGCTGCACGACGTGGCGCTCAAGCGCTGGGTCAAGAGCGGGACCATCTCCAAGGCGTGGCTCGGGACGGGGGAGGAGGCGGCCACCATCGGGCCGGTGCACGCGCTGCGCCGGAGCGGCCCGGACCACGACGTGGTCGCGCCCATGATCCGCAACGCCGGTGCCTGCCACGAGATGGGGATGTCCGTGGCGGACATGCTGCGCGGCTACCTGGGGACGGACGACTCCCCCTCGCGCGGGCGCGACGGGCACGTGGGCGAGGTGCGCGGCGGGGTGATCCCCCCCATCTCCCACGTGGGCGACATGGTCCCGGTGATCGCCGGGGTGGCGCTCTCCTTCCGGCAGCGCGGCGAGGACCGGGTGGCGCTCACCTGGATCGGCGACGGCTCCACCAAGACGGCCGCCTTCCACGAGGGGATCAACTTCGCGGCGGTGCAGCGCCTCCCGGCCGTGGTCATCATCCACGACAACCAGGTGGCGCTGGGGACGCGGCCGGAGCACGGGGGGATCGGCCGCTTCTCCGAGTGGCCGCGGATGTACGGGGTGGCCGGCGGCGTCTTCGACGGCAACCACGTGCTGGACGCCTACGCCGCGACCCGGATCGCCGTCGAGCGCGCCCGGGCGGGCGAGGGCGTCACCCTGCTGGTGGGCGAGACCTTCCGCATGGGCGGGCACGCCACGCACGACGAGCGGGAGGCGCGCTCCATCTTCGACGCGGAGACGTTCGCGCACTGGGGGAAGCGCGACCCGGTGGGGCTCTACGAGGCCTGGCTGGAGGAGGAGGGGATCCCCCGCGCGCGCCTGGAGGAGATCGAGGCGAGGGTCGCCGCCGAGGTGGACGCCGCGGCGGAAGAGGCGCTCCGCAGCCGCGAGACGGCCATGCCGCGCGGGGAAACGGTCACGGAGGGCGTCTACGCCTGACCGGGCGCAATTTTCTGAAGGCGAAGCGGGTCCCCGCCCTAC
>DASYWD010000419.1 GCA_035936415.1 Longimicrobiaceae bacterium | reverse complement strand
CAGCCAGGTCGCGCAGCGCCGGCTCGCCCTCCTCCTCCACCCCGGCCACGCAGAGCACCACCGCCAGCGCGTCCGGCGCCGGGCCGGCGTCCTCCGCCGCGGCGACCACGCGCACCTCGGCGCCGCCCTCCGCGGCCAGCTCCGGCCAGAGGGTGGAGAACGAATCCGAGCGGGCGACCACGTGCAGGATGCTCAAGAGCGGCGGCGCGGGACCGGGTGGACGGCGGCGAGTGTACCGTTTCACTACACGATAGCCGCCCCCGCAGATCCACACCAGCGCGGGGAGCATCCGTACCGCGTTTCGCGCGGTTCGCCCCCGGCCCCTTGAAACCTCCGGCCGCAGGGCCCGTACTTGTGCAGGTACGCAGCCGCGCCGCCGGGCGATCCAACCTTTTCCGCACTCGCGCCATCCAAGTCGAGGTGGCCGGGGCGGGGATCCGCACCCGGAGCACCATCCGCCCCAACGCCCCTTTTCCAGAGGTGGTCGCCATGTCCCCCCGCCGTATCGCGGCCTTCGCCGCACTCCTCGCCCTCCCCTGCCCCGCCCTGGCGCAGCAGGCCGCCGACTCCGCGGAGCGCGCCGAGCCCGGGCCCGCCGGCGTCCGCGCCGTCACGGGGGTCCGCCTGGCCGGGGCGTCGCCGGTGATCGACGGGCGGCTGGACGACGAGGCCTGGGCCGCCGCCGAGCCCGCCACCGGCTTCGTGCAGATGCGCCCCGCCCCGGGCAAGGCCGCCACCGAGCGCACCGAGGCGCGGGTGGTGTACGGCGACGACGCGGTGTACGTCGCCATGCGGATGTACGACTCCGCCCCGGACTCGGTGGCCGCACAGCTCGCCCGCCGGGACGCCAGCGGGGTGTACTCCGACTGGGCGCACGTGCTGATCGACTCCTACAACGACCGGCGCACCGGCTTCCGCTTCTCCGTGAACCCGCGGGGGGTGAAGAAGGACGTGCTGCACTACGACGACACGTCGGAGGACGTCAACTGGGATGCGGTGTGGGAGGTGGGGACGCGCGTGGACTCGCTGGGGTGGACGGCGGAGTTCCGCATCCCGCTCTCGCAGCTCCGCTACAGCGGGAGCGCGGACGGCGAGCGGGTGTGGGGGGTGAACTTCGCCCGCGAGATCGCGAGGCGCGGCGAGTGGGCCTGGTGGTCGCCGGTGCTCCCCAGCGTCGCCGGGATGGTGTCGCAGGCCGGCGAGCTGCACGGCCTGCGCGGCATCCGCACGGTGCGGCGGCTGGAGGTGCTCCCCTACAGCGTCGCCAGCGTCACCCGCGCCCCCGGCGACGCGGCCAACCCCTTCTACAGCCGCAACGATCCGGGCGTGAACGCGGGGGTGGACGTGCGCTACGGCCTCACCTCCAACCTGACGCTCTCGGCCACGCTGAACCCGGACTTCGGGCAGGTGGAGGCCGATCCCGCGCAGTTCAACCTCTCCGCCTACGAGAGCTACTTCTCCGAGAAGCGCCCCTTCTTCATGGAGGGGTCCAACATCTTCTCCTTCGGCGTGGGCACGGACGACAACTCCGGCGAGGCGCTCTTCTACTCGCGCCGCATCGGCCGGGTCCCGCAGCGCCGCGTGAACCCGGGCGACGGCTGGCTGGTGGCGCCGGACGCCACCACCATCCTGGGCGCGGCCAAGGTGACCGGGAAGACCGCCGGGGGGTGGACGCTGGGGCTGCTGGACGCGGTCACCGGCGAGGAGAGCGCCCGCCTGGCCGCCCGGGGGGGCGCGACCACCGCCGAGGCGGTGGAGCCGCTCACGAACTACCTGGTGGGGAGCCTTTCGCGCGACTTCCGCCGGGGCGGCAGCGCCATCGGGATGATGGCGACGGCCACGAACCGGAACCTCGACGGCCGGGACGAGTTCGCCTTCCTGCGCTCCTCCGCCTACTCCGCGGGAGTCCGGGGCCGGCACCGCTTCGCCAGCAACACCTGGGAGGCCAACGGCTACCTGGCCGGCAGCCACATCCGCGGCAGCGAGGAGTCCATCCTCCGCGTACAGCAGTCCTCCGCCCACTACTTCCAGCGCCCCGACGCGGACCACCTGGAGGTGGACCCCACCCGGACCTCCCTCACCGGCGCGGTCGCGAGCGTCTGGGTCGGGAAGAACGGCGGGAGCAAGCTGCGCGGGGGCTTCGGCGGGCACCTGCGCACCCCGGGGCTGGAGCTCAACGACCTGGGCTTCATGGGCGAGGCGGACCAGGTGCAGGCATTCGCCAGCTGGCGCTACGAGCAGTTCGAGCCGCAGGGGATCTTCCGGAACTGGAGCCTGGGGCTGAACCCCTTCTCCATGTGGACCACGGGCGGCGAGCGCATCTACACGCAGCTAGGCCACTGGGCCAACTTCCAGCTCAAGAACTTCTGGGGCGGCGGGTGGTGGACGGGACGGCGCTTCGATGCGCTGAGCAACGGCTCGCTCCGCGGCGGCCCCGCCATCGTGCGCCCCGGCGGACAGCGCTTCAACGTCTGGGTGAACTCGGACAGCCGCAAGCCGGTCCGCGGGAGCGTGAGCTTCTGGAGCGGCTACGAGAACGACGGGGGCGGGTGGGACTACGGGGTCGGGCCGAGCGTCTCCTACCGTCCCTCGTCGCAGCTCAACGTGTCCGTGGGTCCGTCGTTCAACCGGAACCACAGCACCTGGCAGTACGTGGCGCAGCGAGGCCCGGCGGAAGACCGGCGGTACGTCCTTTCGCAGATGGACCAGACCACCGTGAGCCTGTCCACCCGGCTGAACTACACCATCAGCCCCACGCTCTCGCTGGAGCTCTACGCGCAGCCCTTCGTCAGCGCCGGGACGTACGAGCGCTTCATGGAGGTGCAGGATCCGCGGGCGTCGCGCTTCCGCGACCGCTTCCACGTCCTGGGTGCGGATGAGATCCGGTTCAACGAGGAGAAGGGCGTCTTCGAGGTGAACCGGACCGGCGGCGAGAAGCCGGACTACGCCTTCTCGAAGCCCGACTTCAACTTCAAGCAGCTGCGCTCCAACGCGGTGGTCCGCTGGGAGTACCGCCCGGGATCCACGCTCTTCGTGGTGTGGAGCCAGGGCCGCACGGACTACCTGCAGGACGGCTCCTTCGGCTTCGGCCGCGACTTCGGACGGCTGATGGGGCTGGACAACGACTACTCGGTCCCGTCCACCAACGTGCTGATGGTGAAGTTCAGCTACTGGCTGAACCTGTAGCCGCCCGCCCGGCCGCCGGCACAGGCCCCTCCTCCGATCCGGGGGAGGGGCCTTTTCTTGCGGTTCGGGTGAGGTCGGCGTTTCAACAGCATGGGCTCACGCAGAGGAAGCAGAGGAAGCAGAGGAAAAGCGAGAGCACTCCTCCGTTTCCTCTGCTTCCTCTGCGTGCGTCCCGCCGTTTCGTACTTCGCACTCCTCCCCGATGACCGTCACCGCACTTCCGGCCCCGCTCCCCGCCGACCTGGCCCGCGCGCGGGCGCTGGTGATGGAGCACGGGTGGAACGCCGCCGCGTACCAGATCCTCAACCCGGGGATCCGCCTCTGGTTCTCCGCGGCGGGGGACGCGGTCGCGGGGTACGTGCGGAGGGACGGCGTTCGCGTGGTGGCGGGGGCGCCCGTGTGCGCCGGGGGACGGCTGCCGGGCGTAGCGGCCGAGCTGGAGAGGGAGGCGGAGCGCGCCGGGGAGCGGGTGTGCTACTTCGGGGCGGGGGCGCGCCTGGAGACGATCTTCGGGGATTCGCCCACCCACTCGCTGGTGCGGCTGGGGGCGCAGCCGGTGTGGGACCCGGCGGCCTGGCCGGGGATCATCGCTGGGCACGCGTCGCTCCGCGCGCAGGTCAGCCGGGCGCGCAACAAGGGCGTCGAGGTGCGCGAGTGGGCCGCGGCGCGGGCCACGGGGAGCCCCGTACTGCACCGCCTGCTGGAGGAGTGGCTCGCCACGCGCGGCCTCCCGCCGCTGCACTTCCTGGTGGAGTCGGAAACGCTGGAAAGCCTCTGGGACCGGCGGGTGTTCGTGGCGGAGCGGGCGGGGGAGCCGGTCGGCTTCCTGGTGGCCTCGCCGGTGCCGGTGCGGCGAGGCTGGCTGGTGGAGCAGTTCGTCCGCGGCCAGGGCGCGCCCAACGGCACCACGGAGCGGATGATCGACGCCGCCATGCACGCCCTGGCGGCGGACGGCGCCCGCTACGTCACCCTGGGCCTCGCCCCGCTCTCCCGGCACGGCCCCCGCCCCACGCACCGCACTCCCCCCTGGCTTCGCCTTCTCCTGGGGTGGGTGCGCGCGCACGGCCGCCGCTTCTACAACTTCGAGGGGCTCGACGCCTTCAAGGCCAAGCTGGACCCGCAGCGGTGGGAGCCCATCTACGCCATCGCAAACGAGCCGCGCTTCTCCCCGCGGATCCTGTACGCCATCGCGGCGGCGTTCAGCGCCGGCCCGCCGGTGGCGATGGTGGGGCGGGCGCTCGCCAGGGCGGCGACGCAGGAGGCGCGGTGGGCGGTGGAGCGGTGGGGGTGAGGGAGTGCGAAAGTGCGGGAGTGCGGTGCACGCGTCGGGAGGTCCCGGCGCGTGCACCCCGCCGAACGCAGGGTCAGGTGTGCGCGTCGATGCGGCGGTAGCGCGCCTTGACCAGGTAGAAGAGCCCGTAGGCCACCAGCCCCAGCGCCACGGCGCCCAGGAGCCAGGGGCCGTACGGCTGGTTCTCCAGGGTGCGGAGCGCGCCGCCCAGCCCCATGGCCTCGGTGGGCTCGTAGTGCAGCGCCGCCATGATGAGGAACCAGCCCACGATGCCGAACACCACGCCGCGCGCCGCCATGCCGAAGCGCCCGGTCCAGATCACCCTCCGCCGGTTTTCCGGCTCCAGGTCGGACAGGTCCAGCTCCTCGCTCAGCTTGGCGGCGTAGCCCTTGTACAGGTTGTAGATCCCGTAGGCGATGATCCCCACCCCCACCGCGGCGATCGCCCAGCGCCCCAGCGGCTTGTCCATGACCATCGTGACCCAGCGGTCCGGGCCGCTCCCGTCGCCCTCCGCCCCGGCGCCCCCCCCGCCCGAGCTCCCGGACAGCGCCAGCCGGGCCGCCGCGAGCGCGAGCCCGGCGTAGATCACCGCCGTGAGCGCGAAGGCGGCGCGCTTGAACCACCCCTTGGCGTCCGTCCCCAGGTGCTCCGGGTCCATGATCGCCTGCACCGCCTTCCAGACCACGTACCCTGCGAGCCCCACCGCCACCAGCCCCAGCATCACGCGTCCCAGGGGCTGCCCCAGCATGCTCTCCAGCGCACCCCGCGAGCCGGTGGCCCGCCCCGCCCCGATCGCCGCGTCGAACGCGATCCCCCCGACCACGGCGTACACCACCCCTTTCGCCGCATAGCCGAAGCGCGCCAGCCGCTCGATCCAGGGCGCGGCCTCCCCGGCGGCCGTCCGCGACCGCCCGAAGATGGCCCGCTCCACTTCGATGTTCGCCATTTCGCCTCCCTCCGCAGTGGATCCGTTCCCCACAGTTGAGCCGCCTGCTCCGCGCCTGTAGCAACTTCCGTGACGCGGCGGGCCGGTGGAGCGTTGCCCCCCCGCCACGCGTCCCGTACTTTGTGCCGCATTCGGTCGCGAACGCCGGGGGAGCCGGTCTCCCCCGCTCGCATGGCAATCCGCAACCCGAGGTGAAGATTGGCGGATACGAACTTCGACGTGGTGGTCGTCGGCGCGGGTCCGGGGGGCTACGTCGCCGCGATCAAGGCCGCGCAGCTCGGATACAAGACGGCGTGCGTGGAGGAGCAGTTCCTCGGCGGCGTCTGCCTCAACATCGGCTGCATCCCCACCAAGGCGCTGCTGGAGAGCGCCGCCATGATCACCCACCTGGGCCACGCGAAGGAGTTCGGCGTGGAGGTGGGGGTGATCAGGACGAACATGGCGCAGGCGGTGAAGCGCTCCCGCCAGGTCTCCGAGCGGCTGGTGAAGGGGATCGGCTTCCTCTTCAAGAAGAACAAGGTCACCCACGTCCCCGGCCGCGGGCGCCTGGCCGGCGCGGGGAAGGTGGAGGTCACGGCCCAGGACGGAGGGAAGCAGACGCTGACGGCGAAGCACGTCATCCTCGCCACCGGCTCGCGCCCGCGCGACCTCCCCTTCCTGAAGATCGACCACGATCGGGTGTGGGACTCCACGGACGCCATGATGGCGCAGGAGGCCCCGAAGACGCTCGCCGTGGTCGGCGCCGGCGCCATCGGGATGGAGTTCGCGGACGTGTACGCCGCCTTCGGGACAAAGGTCACCATCATCGAGGCGCTGGACCGGGTCCTCCCGCTGGAGGACCGGGACTGCTCCGCCGTGGTGGAGAAGAGCTACCGCAAGCGGGGGATGGAGGTCTACACCGGCGCCCGGCTGGAAAAGGCCGAGGTCGGCAAGCAGGGCGTGAAGCTCACGGTGAAGACCGCCAAGGGCGAGACGAAGACGATCCAGGCCGAGCGGGTGCTCTCCGCCATCGGCCGCGCGCCGAACACCGAGGACGTCGGGCTGGAGAAGGCGGGGGTGAAGCTCACCGACCGCGGCTTCATCCAGGTGGACCGGCAGATGCGCACGAACGTGGACGGGGTCTACGCCATCGGCGACGTGGCGGGGCCGCCGCTCCTGGCGCACAAGGGCTCGCACGAGGGCGTGGCCTGCGTGGAGGCCATCCACGGCGACCCGCACGCCGGGATCGACTACGGCAACATCCCCAACTGCACCTACTGCCACCCCGAGGTGGCCTCGGTGGGGCTCACGGAGGAGCAGGCGCGGGAGAAGGGGCTGGAGATCGAGGTGGGCGTCTTTCCCTGGACCGCCAACGGGCGCGCCCTCACCTCCGGCGACACGGACGGCTTCGTGAAGGTGATCCGCGAGAAGAAGTACTCGGAGGTGGTGGGGGCGCACATCGTCGGCCCGCACGCCACGGAGCTGATCGCGGAGTTCGTGGTGGGGCGCCACCTGGAGACCACGGTGGAGGAGATGGACCGGGCGATGCACCCGCACCCCACCCTCTCGGAGGCGGTGGCGGAGGCGGCGCTGGCGGCGCTGGGGCACGCGCTGCACGTCTGAGCTCGAAGGGACGACGGGACGACCGTGATAGTGCGAGGCCGGCTCTGGACGGGTTCCAGAGCCGGCCTTCACTATAGATGCCGCAGGCGGCAGGGCCCGGGCATCCTGCCGCCTCAGGGCTGAAGCAGCGTAGCTACGAGCCCCCGATCAGCCCGCCGACCACCGTTCCGACGACACCGAAGGTGACGAGGTTCGCGAACCACTCCGGCACGTATCCATCCCCCGCCCCCGCCGCACCATCCGCGTAGGAGATCAGCACGCCGGTCGCTCCGCCGACCACCGCTCCGATCCCCGCCCCATACACCACTCCACGCAGCCAACGCGGCACCCCCTCGCTGGGAGCGACGTCCAGCGAATACCGGGAGTCGGCCGCCACGGACAGCCACTCGCCAGTCCGAGAGGAATCGGCCTTCAGCAACTCGGCCGAAAGCGGAGATCTGCGCGACAGCAGAGATTCCTGCGCCCGCTCCAGAGTTGGAGCTTGCTGCGCGACCAACGGCGCGGAGCAGGTCACCAACCCGGCGAGCAGCGATACGACGGCGTACTTCAGCATCTTCACCTGCGTCTTCCTTCAACCTCAGGATTTTCCCGGGCCTACTGGGCACATGACGGACAGCCAGACGGGTCCGACGGCCACAACGTCACAGTTCCATTGGCACCCAGGGTTGCTCCGTCGTACGTATCCTCTACCGTCACATGGATTGAGTAATGCGCAACGTCCCTGACGGGATGGTACCTGTACGTCGTGTAGGGCACGGACGTCACGCTGCCGTTGCTCCAGTAGTAGCGGAACGGACCTGTTCCCCCGCTGTGGCTCACCTGAACCGTGATCTCAACCGGCTCATCGCCGGTCGCCATGCCGTAGTCGGGCAGTCTGGCGTGGTGAAGAATGCCCATGGCCCGCGCGACGTCGATCACACCCGAGCCGATCCCGTACGTTCCCCACGGATTTCTTGCAGTCTGCTTCAAGCGCTGGACGACACCCTGGCGCGTGCCCCCGTAGTACGACCACACCAGCGCCGCCGCTCCCGCGATTACTGCAGTCGCATTGGAGCTGGCGCGGATGCTCACGACGTCGCTGTACCTTCCGGTGGTGGGCTGGTTGATGTAGGAAACCAGCTCGACCGAGGGCCCATAGTGCGAATCGCAGGACACCTTCCCGTTGTCGTCGATCGCAGTCACCGCCATGACTTCCCCCATCTCGGCCGGAAAGAATGCGTTGTGGCGCCAGATGGCATTGGCGCAACCGGTATCAGTTCCGGCTGCACCGATGAAGAGCTTGTCGTGGTTGTAGTACCAGTGCTTGATCTCGGCTTCTATGCTGTTGAACCAGTAGTCAGGCGACCCCCATGCCATGGCGATGATGTCGCTCCCGTTCTCCGCCGCAATCCGAATCGCCTGACCCGCATAGTACGTGTCGAACACCCCCACGTCGTCGTTGTGGCGCACACCGACGAAGTTGGCTCCCCATGCAACGCCGACGGGCCCGCTGTCGTCCTTCGGCGCCGTGATCACACCCGCCATACGAGTTCCATGCGAGCAGCCATCGTCGCCGATGTAGGGGTCTTGATAATTCGTGCTGTTGGTGTACGTCACTCGGCGGCTTCCGCTCTGGCCCGCCCTGACGTTGCGCACCATCTGCTCGCTGCTGAAGTAGATCCCCGTATCCGTCAGGCCCACCGTTTTACCACTGCCACTGCTCCTGCGCCACGCGTTCGTGATTCCCATCATACCGTAGGTGACGGGCACCACGTCGCCACCCGGGTAGTACATGGTACGACCCGAGGCCAGGGTGTACGAACACCCCCAGCCCCCTGTAGAGTAAGAAACGCCGCTGCGCAGCCTGGCAGGCTCGGCATAATCCACGAAGGGGAGGGCTCGGAGCAGTGAGAACGACGCCGCGTCGGTCACCTTGACCCGGATGATCGGCAGCTCGCCATGCTCCTGTTCCACGGTTACACCGGGTAGCGCGAGTAGCGCCTGAACGCCCTGCCGCCGCTCACTACGGGTGAGGAGTACACGCCCCTGGAACTCGCCCCGGTTCGCACCTGGCGCTTTCAGACCGACCACCGCTGTGCCGTCGCCCTGCGCAACAAGGGTCCACAGGCTGTCATCGGACATGTGGACGAAGGTGTATTTCGGATCCGACTTTCGGGACGGAACCTCTCCGGCAGACATAGAAGAGGTGGGGGAGACCCAGTCTACGGATACCGGATCTTTTGCTCCGGGCCCATCTGCGCAGGCGGCCAGAATTACGATCGGCAGCGCACAGACAGCCTGTGTTGTTCGGGACAGCATGATACCTCAGAGGTGAGAGCGGGAGGGGAATCTTGCGAGTGAAGGCGGTAACTATGTGGCAGACCGCCGGTCGTGTCAATCCCCGAACGTTCGGAGAATCGCTGTGCGAGATGGGTTTCCACCGGTCGTCCTGCTTCACCGCTACCCCCGCGTCCGGCTCCGGGTGCTCCGCCCAGAAGAGGTCCGCCTCGCGCCGTGGCTCCGCCCCCAGCACGAAGCAGGCGTTGCCGAGCATGGTGTAGTTGGCGCCGATGCGGTTGGCCTGGAAGAGGGTGCGCGCCCCACCCCACGGCCCGGCGCTTGCCGCCCATCGAGCGGCTCCCCATGTTGGCGGGAACACACCCGAACCGGAGGTTCCATGATCGCTGCGCTGTTCGCTCTCTTCGCAATCGCGCCGTCGCAGGCCGTCGCGGCCCAGGACACCGCCCGCTTCCAGCAGGGGGTGGACTACCGCGTGGAGGCGCGGCTGGACGAGACCACGAACGTGCTCACCGGGCGGGGGCGCCTCCGCTACACCAACAACTCGCCGAGCACGCTCGACACCCTCTACTTCCAGCAGTACCTGAACGCCTTCCGCCCCAACAGCGCCTGGGCGCGCCGGGAGCTGGAGTTCGGGGTCCGGCGCTTCCAGGACCTGGGTCCGAACGACCACGCCTTCGAGCGGCTGCGGAGGGTGGAGGTGGACGGGCGCGCGGTCACCCCGGTGTACCCCGGCGCGCCGGACTCCACGGTGGTGGCGGTGCCGCTCCCTGCGCCGCTCGCGCCGGGAGGCACGGTCACGGTGCGGATGGACTGGGACGCGCGGCTCTCCACCACGCCGCGGCGGCAGGGGCGCCGGGGACGGCACCACGACTTCGCGCACTGGTACCCCCGCATCGCCGTGTTCGACCGCGAGGGGTGGAAGCAGCAGCCGCTCCTCCCGCAGGGCGAGTTCTTCGGCGAGTTCGGCTCGTACGACGTGACGCTGGACGTGGCGCGGGACCAGGTGATCGGCTCAACCGGCGTCCCGGTGGAGGGCGACCCGGGGTGGCGCCTGAACGGGGAGCTCCCGCCGCCCGAGGCGCTCCGCCGCGACGCCTACCCCGCGCGCCCCGCGGAGGCCCTCGGCCTCCTGGCCGGCGAGCCGGCAGAGGGGCGCAAGCGCGTCCGCTGGCGCGCGGAGGACGTGCACCACTTCGCCTGGAGCGCGTCGCCCGACTTCCTCTACGACGGCGTGATCCGCACGTCGCTGGACGAGGCGGGGCAGAGCACGCCGCTCCCCAGCATCCACGTCCTGTACCAGCCGGCCGACACCGGGTGGAGCGGGACCGTCGCGCGCCGCACCTACGGCGCGGTGAGCTGGCTGCAGGAGCTCTTCGGGCCGTACGCGTGGCCGCAGCTTACCGTGCTGAGCCGCGTGGAGCGGCGCGGGGGGACCGAGTTCCCCATGCTGATCATGAACGCCACCCCCTCCGAGGGACTCATCGTACACGAGGTCGCCCACCAGTGGCTGCACGGGATCCTGGCCAACGACGAGCGGCGCGCGGGGTGGCTGGACGAGGGCTTCACCGACTTCGTGACCAACTGGTACTGGGAGCGGAACGGGCGGCCGGACGTCTGGGACGCGGGCATGCGGAGCGTCTCGGAGCTGGAGCGGCGCGGCCAGACGCAGCCCATCGCCCTGCCGGGGGAGGCGTTCCGCGACCCGGCCACCTACAGCGCGATGACCTACTCCAAGACGTCGCTGGTCTTCCGCATGCTCCGGGAGCTGCTGGGCGAGGACACCTTCCGCCGGGTCCTGCGCGCCTACCATGACCGGTACAGGCTGCAGCACGTGGACGAGGCGGCCTTCCGCGGCGTCGCCGAGGAGGTGAGCGGGCGCGACCTCGACTGGTTCTTCCAGCAGTGGCTCCACACCACGGACACGCTGGACTACGGGATCCGCCGCGCGGCCGCCACGCGCCGCCCGGACGGGCAGTGGACCACCCGGGTGGAGGTGGTGCGGCTGGGGAACGCCTGGATGCCGGTGGAGCTCCGCGTGGGCGACGTGAGCCGCACCCTGGAGTCGCGCGAGCGGAGCCAGACGGTGGAGGTGGTGACCCGCACCCGGCCGCGCGAGGCGGTGCTGGATCCGCGCCAGGTGCTCCTGGACCTGGACCGGACCAACGACCGGGCGCCGGTGCGGTAGGGGGGGCGAGGGCCATGCGGCAGATCCACGGGCGTGCACGGCTCGCCGTGCGCGCGTAGCCCGAAACCCACCGGGAGCCCCCGATGTCGATCCCCGACTTCAAGCTGGAGCGCTACTTCGCGCGCTGGGAGTTCGACGCGCCGCACCTGCTCTGCACCTCGGACGTGGAGGCGCTGCCGATGTCCGAGCTGCTGGCCCTGGCCGACCCGGATACGCGGGAGCTGTGGGAGGGCCTCCGGCTGGGATACACCGAGGCGGCGGGGCACCCCCTGCTCCGCAGCGAGATCGCCGGGCTCTACGAGGGCGTGGCCCCCGAGGAGGTCCTGGTGTTCGCGGGGGCGGAGGAGGCGATCTACGTCTGGATGCGAACCGCGCTCGGCCCCGGCGACCGGGTGGTGGTCACCTGGCCGGGATACCAGTCGCTCTACGAGGTGGCGAGGAGCACCGGCGCGGAGGTGGACCTCCTCCCGCTGGACCCGGAGAACGGCTGGGCGCTGGACTTCGACCTGCTGCGGGCGACGCTCGGCCCCGCCACCCGCGCCATCGTGGTCAACTTCCCGCACAACCCCACCGGCTCTCTACCCTCGCGCGACGACTGGGGGCGCCTGGTGGACCTCGCGCGCGAGGCCGGGGTGCTCCTCTTCTCGGACGAGGTGTACCGCTTCCTGGAGCACGACCCCGCCGACCGCCTCCCACCCGCGGTGGAGAGCTACGAGCGGGCGTTCAGCCTGGGGGTCATGTCCAAGTCCTTCGCGCTGGCGGGGCTGCGCATCGGCTGGCTGGTCTCGCACGACGCGGAGCTGCTGCGGCGTGCGGCCTCGTACAAGGACTACACCTCCATCTGCTGCTCGGCGCCCGCGGAGCTGCTGGCGCTCATGGCGCTGCGCGCCCGCGGCGCCGTGCTGGAGCGGAGCCGCCGCATCGTCCGCGACAACCTGGCGCTCCTGGACCCCTTCTTCCGCCGGTGGGAGGGCGTGCTGGAGTGGGTTCGTCCCCGCGCCGGGAGCACCGCCTTCCCGCGCTTCGTCGGCGACGAGGACGTGGAGACCCTCGCGGAGGACCTGCGCGCCGAGGAGGGGGTGCTGGTGCTCCCCGGCACCCTGATGGACTATCCCGGGAGCCACTTCCGCATCGGCTACGGGCGCACGGACCTCCCCGCGGCGCTGGAGCGGTTCGACCGCTTCCTGGTCCGCCGCTTCGGGCCGGAGTGAGCACGCAACCCCTCTCCCCGCGAACCATTCGGCGCCGGGGGGTGTCCAACTCCCCGGGGAGCCGCGCGGAGGCGCCGCGCGCACCCGGACCCGAGGAGGAGGATGCCATGAGACGAGTTCTGGTCTGCGTCGCCGCGCTGGCGGCCCTGGGGGTGGCCGAGCTGGATGCGCAGCAGTGCCGCTCCCGCCACGGCCGCACCGAGTGCCGGGACCGCTCCCGGAACTGGGTGGTGATGGTCCGGGAGGAATCGTCCCGCCCGGTCCCGCAGTTCGGGGTGCGCGGCGGGTACGACTTCGAGGGGGAGGTGGGGAGCGCCGGCGCGCAGCTCCGCGTTCCGGTGTTCCCCGAGCTGCTGGTGGTCCCCAGCGCCGACGTGTTCTTCGGCGGCGACCGGACGGACTGGCAGATCAATGGTGACCTGGTGGTCCGCCCCGCCGCCCTGGCCGGCCTGTACGGCGGCTTCGGCGTGGCGCTGACGAGCCGCGACACCGTCCCCTTCGAACTGGACGACGAGGGTGGCACCGAGCTGGGCGTCAACCTGCTCGTGGGGCTGGAGAGCGGGCGGATCCGGCGGACCACCCTCCGCCCCTTCGCGGAGGCGCGCTGGACCCGGATCGACGATGCCTTCCCTTTCCGCCTCGTGGCGGGCTTCAACGTCCCCATCGCCGGACGCTGACCCTCTCCGGGGGTGGAGACGAGACGAGGCATCCTGGAGTTCGCGGTCCGGGATGCCTCGTCTCCCCACCGAAGTGCGTGCTCGACGAAAACGCCCCGATCCGGGTCTGGTCCGGTCGGGGCGCTCCTGTCGTACCCGTCACGAAGCCGGCCGACTGAGCGCGTCCAGCTGGACGAGCAGCTCTTGCCGCTCCTCCACCACCGCCCGCGTATGCTGGGCGACCTCTCGCAGGTCCGCGAGTGCTCCGGGGGGGTAGCGCCCTGCGCCCCACCCGGCAGCGCCGAGCGCCTCCCCCGCGGCCATGACGGCGCTCCGTGCATCTTCGATGAGCCCGATGGCGCGCTGGTGATTCCGGGCGATCCGCGCCATCAGCTCCCGCATCCGGTCGTGCTGCATACGCTCCCCCGCGCAAAATGAGCCGGGCTCAGTGCCATGCAGGGAGCGCGCCAGGCGAGAGCCGGGACGACGAAGAGGCGCTTCGCTGCGCGGAGTGCAGCCGCACCTCGCGCACGGCATGATCCGGCAGATCGCCATACGGTGAGCGCTCGAAGGCCGCAGGTGCCAAGGGAAGATCGGAGGGGGTACCGGATCGATCCGGTACCCCCTCCGTTGCTGCTGCAGGTGCGAGAAGTGGCGCAACAGGTGGCCCAAACCTCCATGGTCCCGAGGAGATCGGATCACAGCCCGAGGCTGCTACCGTACCCCGGTGGTATCCGTCGTGCGACAGCGTGCCCGCGCACGAGCCGTACACGTGGGGCGGAGTGTACCGGCCTCGGCGAGATCGGCAGTCCGGGTGCCCGACCCGGACGCCGCACCGACCTCGAGGAGACCGATGAGAGCCTGGTTCAAGAATCTCTGGTCCGCCGTACGCGACAGCCTCTGGTTCCTTCCCGGTGTGTTCACGCTCGTGGCGGCCGCCCTGGCGGCGGCGCTGATGGCGCTGGAGCGGCAGGGGCGGCTCTGGTCGGGCGAGGAGCCGGGATGGCTGTACCAGGGCGGAGCCGAGGGCGCGCGCGCCGTCCTCAACGTGATCACCGGAAGCCTGATCACCGTCACGGGCGTGGTCTTCTCGGTGGTGATCGTGGCCGTCCAGCTCGCCAGCAGCCAGTACACGCCTCGCGTGCTCCGGAACTTCACCTCCGACCGCGGCAACCAGGTGGTGCTCGGCATCTTCATCGGCACCTTCACCTACGCGGTCCTGGTGCTGCGCACCGTCCGCTCGTCCGACGCCGACGCCGAGCCGTTCGTCCCACGCCTGGCCGTCACCGTCGCGGTCGCGCTCCTCCTCGTCAGCGTCGCCGCGCTGATCTACTTCATCAACCACGTGGCACGGGAGATCCACGTCACCGCGATCCTGGACCGCATCTCGAGGGAGACGATGGGGAACGTGCACCAGCTCTTCCCCGAGCACATCGGGCGCGCCGACGAGGCTCCGCCGCCCGACCCCCGGAAGCCGGAGCACGACTCCGTCCGGGTGTGCGCCCGCCAGGCGGGCTACCTCCAGGTGGTGGACCAGGACAGCCTCTTCGAGCTCGGGGAGAAGAAGCAGGTCGTGATCGGGATGGAGCCCAAGATCGGAGAGTACGTCCTCCAGGGCCGGCCGCTCGCTTCGGTGTGGACGGAGGGGCGGCTCGGCGAGGAGCTGGAGCAGGCGATCCGGAAGGCGTTCGTCCTCGGACCCGAGCGCACGCCGGAGCAGGACGTGGAGTTCGGGATGATCCAGATCTCGGACATCGCGATCAAGTCGCTCTCTCCCTCGGTCAACGATCCGACCACCGCGATCCGCTGCATCGACCGGCTCTCCGAGATCCTGGCCGAGTTCGGCACCCGCAATCCGCCGGAGCCCCGGCGGACGCGGGACGGGGTGGTCCGCTTCGTCGCCAGCTACACTACGTTCGACGCCGCGGTCAAGGTCGCCTACGACGACATCCGCCACTTCGGCGCGTCCATCCCGCTGGTCGCGGAGCACCTGCTGGAGGTGCTCTCTGAGCTCGTGACGCTGGTGCCTGCCGAGCGCAGGCAGCCGCTCGTGTCCCAGGCGCAGGCCGTCCTGTACACGGCGCGGCAGGAGATCGAGAATCCACGCGATCGCGAAGCCGTCGAGCAGAAGGCGGAGAGCCTCTCGCGTCGGGTCGGATTCGACGTCGGCACCGGAACCCTGACCTGATCCTCACCATGGCAGTCGCTCCCAACCCGTCCGAGATCTTCCAGCGCGCCGTCGGGGAGGGCGAGCGGCGCCTCGACCAGCCGCTGTTGGAGCTGACCGCGACCGGGTTCATCGCGGGCTCCACGATCGTCTTCGGGATCGTCGCGCTCGGCCTCGTCCGCGGCATCCTGGAGCCCGCGTCCCGCCCTCTCGCCGAGATCGGGGGGGCACTCGCCTTCGCGATCGGCTTCGTGTTCCTGTTCGTCGGCAGGGCGGAGCTGTTCAGCGAGAACTTCTTCGACCCGGTGGCGGCGGTCGTCCAGCGGAAGAGGACCGGGGACCTGGCGAAGCTCGGCAGGCTATGGGCGCTCACCTACGTCCTCAACCTCGTCGGCGGAGTCGTCCTGGCGCTGATCCTCTCGGTGGAGGGCGTGCTGAGGCCGGAGGCAGGGGACGTGCTGAGCCGGATGGCGGAGGAGATCGCGAGGCAGGGAGCGTGGGCGGGCTTCGTGTCGGCCGTCGCGGGCGGCGCGCTCGTGACGCTGATGTCCTACCTCACCGACGCGGTCAATAGCGTCGGCAGCCGCATGGCCGTGGCCTACCTCGGCGGGTTCCTGCTCGCGATCGGGCCCTTCGCCCACACCGTGGTGACGCTGCTGCACCTCTTCTTCGGGATCTTCTTCGGCGCGCACGTCGGCTGGGGGACCCTCGCGGTGATCGGGGCCGTCGTCACGGCCGGGAACCTCGTCGGGGGGCTCGGGCTGGTCACGCTCACCCACATCGCGCAGGCAAAGGGCGCGCGCGAATCCCGCGGCTGAGCCCCGGCGACCGCCCGAAGAAACGGCCCCTCCGCGAGCACGCGGGGAGGGGCCTGGGTGGGGATCGCGGGGCGGCTCACCCCTGCGGTTCGCCCTCGCCGTTGCCGGTGCGGAGCTTCTCGATCCAGTCCGGCACCGGGAGGCCGGCCCCCCGGTACCCGTCCTCGGCCATGGCGAGGAAGGCCTCCACCACGGCCCGCCGCTGCCCCGGGGGGAGCCCCGCGGTGAGCAGCTCCAGCGCCGCGGACGCCGTTTCCGGGTCCACCGCGCCCCACCCGCCCTGCTGCGCGACATGGCGCATGTACCAGCTCACCAGTTTGCGCTCGGTGGATGCGTGCAGCCGGGTTCCGTCGAGCACCTTCCGCAGCCCGGTGGGACTCATTCCGGTCTCGCGCGCCGCCTGCCGGAGCGAGGTCTGCTCCGCCCACCGCGCCACCGTCTCGCGGACGCGGGCGATGGGCACCGTCTTGCGGCTATACATGGCCGCCTCCCGCCCGCGAGCGGAGGGGGGCGCCGGTCCGTGCACTACGTACACTTTCCGCGCGAGGACAGGGAATGTACCCCCCGCCCCGGGACTCCACAAGGACGGATGGGATCCGCCTCCCCGCGGAGACTCCGTACCCGGCGAAGGCGCTCGCCCTTTCCTGTCCCTTTCGGTACCGCGATGTTTCGCTGCGCATACCTGCCGTCCCTGCTCGGTGTCGGTTGAGGCCACTGCGTCCTGCACCGAATGTAAACCGAACAAAAACCGAAAACAACCCTTCCGTTCACTCCCTGCGCGCGTAACAGAAAGTGGACGCGGCAGATGCGCGCCCGGACCCCGCGCCGCCGAAGGAGATGGCGCGCCTTCGATCCCGTGCGAAGTTGACGGCCGATTTTCTCCCCTCCCCCGCTGGTCCGCGCCCGGCCGGGCGCGTTAGCTTTCGGGGGCCGCTCCCGTCCACCCGCTGCCGGACCCCATGGCCGCACCGCTCCCCCTGATCCGCGACGGCGTCGTGCGCGGCGCCTGCCCGCACGACTGCCCGGACACCTGCGCCATGCTCGTGCACGTGCGCGACGGCCGCGCCGTGCGCGTGCAGGGCGACCCGGAGCACCCGGTGACGCAGGGCTTCCTGTGCACGAAGGTGAACCGCTACGTGGAGCGCACCTACCACGCGGACCGGCTCACCACGCCGCTCCGCCGGGTGGGGCCGAAGGGCACCGGGCGCTTCGAGCCGGCGACCTGGGACGAGGCCCTGGACGACGTCGCCCGGCGGCTGGCGGCGGTCCGCGACTCCGCGGACGGGCCGCAGGCCATCCTCCCCTACTCGTTCGCGGGGACGATGGGGCTGGTGCAGGGGGGGAGCATGGACCGGCGCTTCTTCCACCGGCTGGGGGCGAGCCTGCTGGCGCGCACCATCTGCTCGGCAGCGGGGACCGAGGGGTGGCGCCACACCTACGGCGACGGCATGGGCCCCTCGCCGGAGGAGGCGGAGCACGCGCGGCTGGTGCTCCTCTGGGGCACCAACACGCTGACCTCCAACCCGCACCTGTGGCCGGCGCTCCGCCGCGCCCGGGACCGGGGCGCGCGGCTGGTGGCGATCGACCCCATCCGCACCCGCACCGCCGCGCAGTGCGACCTGCACCTCCCCATCCGCCCCGGGACCGACGCGGCGCTGGCGCTGGGGATGATGCACGTCCTCTTCCGCGACGCCCTGGAGGACCGGGAGTACCTGGAGCGGCACACGGTTGGGTGCGAGGCGCTGCGCGAGCGCGCGCTGGCGGAGTGGCCGCCGGAGCGCACGGCGGAGACGACCGGGCTCGGCCCGGAGCAGGTGGAAGCGCTGGCGCGCGAGTACGCCACCGTCCGGCCGTCGTTCATCCGGCTCAACTACGGGATGCAGCGCCACGCGGGGGGCGGGATGGCGGTGCGCGCCGTCTCGCTCCTCCCGGCGGTGACCGGCGCCTGGCGCGACGTGGGCGGGGGCGCGACGCTCTCCACCTCCGGCGCCTTCCGCGTGAACGGCGCCGCGCTGCAGCGGCCGGACTGGATCCCGCCCGGGACCCGCACGGTCAACATGGTGCGCCTGGGCGACGCGCTCACCCTCCCCGACGCCGGGGTGGGCGGCCCGCCGGTGCGCGCGCTGGTGGTCTACAACTCCAACCCCGCCGCCGTCGCGCCCGACCTGGGGAAGGTGCGCGCAGGGCTCCTCCGCGAGGACCTGTTCACGGTGGTGCTGGAGCACTTCCGCACCGACACCGCCGACTTCGCCGACTGGATCCTCCCCGCCACGACCCAGCTGGAGCACTGGGACGTGCACACCTCGTACGGGCACCTCTACGTCACCCTGAACCGCCCCTCCATCCCGCCCGTGGGCGAGAGCCTCCCCAACTCCGAGGTCTTCCGGCGGCTGGCCGCGCGCATGGGCTACGACGAGCCGGAGCTCCGCGACGACGACCTGGAGCTCATCCGCCAGGCGCTCGACACCTCCGACCCGCGGATGCGGGGGATCACCCTGGAGCGGCTGCTGGAGGAGGGGTACGCCCGCCTGGAGGTGCCGCGCCCCTTCGCCCCGTACGCGGACCCGGAGCGCTTCAACACCCCGTCGGGGAAGATCCAGGTGGTGGCGCCGGAGCTGGAGCGCCTGGGGCTGGACCCGCTCCCCACGTACCTCCCCCCCGCGGAGGACGCGCGGGCGAACCCCCGCCTGGCGCGGCGCTTCCCGCTCACGCTGCTTTCCCCGCCGGAGCACGGGTTCATGAACTCCACCTTCGCCAACGTCCCCGCGCTGGCGAAGGCCGCGGGCGAGGCGAAGCTCCTCCTCCACCCGGACGAGGCAGGGGTGCGGGGGATCCGCGACGGCGACCGGGTGCGCACCTGGAACGACCGGGGCGCCTTCACCGCCCGCGCGACCGTCACCGAAGACGTGCGGACCGGCGTGGCGGTGTCGTACGGCGTCCGCTGGGCCAGGCTCTCGGAGGACGGGAGGACGGTGAACGACACCACCTCGCAGCGGGAGACCGACCTGGGCGGCGGCGCCGTGTTCTACGACAACGCGGTGGAGGTGGAGGCGGTGCGGGGTCCCGAGCACGCGCAGCGCGCGAAGAGCGCGGTGGAGGTGGAGGTGGCGCACTCCGACTGGCAGGACGGCGGCGAACCGGCCATATTGCGCTGAACCAACGGCTTCGCGCCGCACCGCCTCCACGCCGGACCGCCGTGCCCTTGCGCCTGCTCTACGTCTCGCACTCGTTCCCCCTCCCCGGCGACCCGCTCTCCAACGTGGGGGGGATGCAGCGCGTGGCGACCGGCCTGCACGACGCGCTCGCCGCGAGGCCGGACGTCGAGCTGCACCGGCTGGTGCTGGAAACCGCGTGGAAGGACACCACCTGGCGGATGCCCCCCTTCATGGCGGGGCTGCTGCGCGGGATCCCCCGGACCGTGGAGCGGGAGGGGATCGACGTGGTGCTCTTCTCTTCCCTGGTGACGGCCACGCTGGCGCTCCCCCTGCGCCGGCGGGTGTCCGCGGCGGGCGCGCGCCTGGCCGCCATCCCGGTGGGGCGCGACGTGACGCTCCCGGTCGCCCCGTACCAGTGGCTCGTGCCGCGGGTGATGCGCTCGCTGGACCTGGTCTTCCCCATCAGCCGGGCCACCGCGCGCGAGTGCCTGGCCCGCGGCGCGGCGCCGGACCGGGTGCACGTGGTCCCCTGCGGGATCGACACCGCCGCCTTCGGCCCGCCGCGCGACCGCGCCGCCGCCCGCGCGGAGCTGCTGCGCTCGGTCGGCGCAGAGGACCTCCCGGCTGACGCGCTCCTCCTCGCCAGCGTGGGGCGCCACCAGGAGCGGAAGGGCTTCCACTGGTTCGTGGCCGAGGTGATGCCGCGCCTCCCGGACGACGTGGTGTACCTGCTGGGCGGCGAGGGCCCCATGACCCCCGCCGTCCGCGCGGAAGTGGAGCGGCGCGGGCTGGGCGGACGGGTGCGGATGCTCGGCCAGCTGTCGGAGGACGTCCTGGGGAAGCTGTACCGCGGCGCCGACCTGTTCGTGATGCCCAACGTCCCCGTCGCGGGCGACATCGAGGGGTTCGGGGTGGTGATGCTGGAGGCCGGCCTCTGCGGCCTTCCCGTGGTCGCCGCCGACCTGGAGGGGATCCGCGACGTGGTGCGCGAGGGGCACGGCGGACACCTGGTCCCCAGCCGTGACGCCGACGCCTTCGTCCGGACGATCCTCCGCTACCACGCCGACCGGGGCGCCCTCGCCCGCGCGTCCGCGACCGCCGCCCGCCACGTGGCCGGGACCTTCTCCTGGGCCGCGGTGGCCGACGAGTACCTGCGCATCCTGCGCGGCGGGAGCGGAGCCGGGGCCGTCCCCGCGCGCCGCGCCGCCCGCTGAGTGCGGCACCACCTCTACCCCCCACCCGAGAGGTCCCGATGGACGAGGACATCATCGCAATCCTGGTCGGCGGCCTGATCGTGCTCGTCCCCATCGCCGGCATCACCGCCCGCCTCGCGCTGAAGCCGCTGCTGGAGTCGGTCATCCGCATCGCCGAGATGCGCCGCTCCACCGAGGAGGTGCGCATCCTGGAGCGCCGCGTCACCCTCCTGGAGCAGGAGCTGAACGGCGTGCGGGGCGAGATGCACGCGCTCACGGAGCAGAAGGAGTTCGACCGCAAGCTCTCCGAGCCCCGGTGAACGGCAGTGCGGGAGTGCGAAGTGCGAAAGTGCGCCCCCACCGGGAGATCCCGGTGGGGGCGCCGTGGTGTGGCCCCTGTTCCATCCCGCTCTACGCCCGCCCGGCCCAGAGCCAGCGCCCCTCCTCCAGCACCACAGCCAGCTCCCCCGCGCGCTCCATGGACGAGAGGAAGCCCAGGAGCGCGGTGCGGTTCAGCACCCATGACGAAGGGTCGGTGAGGCGCAGGCCGAAGCGCTCCCCGAAGAGCGGCAGCAGATCCTCCGTGGAGGCGGGGCCCAGCCGGAGGCGGTCCGCCAGCCAGGCGAAGCCCGCGTCCAGCGCGGCCGCGTTGGATTCGAGCGTGGTGCGCGGGTCGTCCAGCGCCTCCCCGTGGCCGGGGACGAGCCACTCGGCCTCGCGCTCCGCGGCGAGCACGTCCAGCGAGCGGCGCATGCGCCCGGCGTCCACCAGGAAGGGGATGCCGTGCTTCGCCAGCGGCTCCGTGCCGAAGAAGGCGTCCGCCGCGAAGAGCACCGCGCCCGCGCGGACCCCCACCTGCGCGATGCTGTGGCCGGCGAGGTCCACGATCTCCAGGGGGCGGCCGTCGACGACGACCGTCTCCCCCGGGCGGACCACGTGGTCCACCGGCGAGGGCTCCGCCTGCAGGAACTTGTTGACCAGCGCCCCCACCGGCTCCGCCCCGCCGAACAGGTAGACCGGCTCGTAGCGGGGCTCGCGGATCACCGCCTCCTCCACCGCCGGGGCGTACACCGGGATCCCCAGCCGGCGGACCAGCTGCGCGTTGCCCCCGTGGTGGTCGGCGTGGGCGTGCGTGTTGAGGATGGCGACCAGGGGCCGCCCCAGCTCCTCCGCCGCCCGGACGATCCGGTTCGCGGCGCCCCGGTCGATCCCGGTGTCCACGGCCAGCAGTCCGGACTCCGTCTCCACCAGGCCGGCGTTGACCGCGCCGCGCAGGTAGTGGACCCCGCCGGTGAGCCGAACGAGCTCCATGGGGCTACGCCTCCTCCGGACCGAAGTCCTCCGCATCCCACTCGCGGTGGAAGCGCTCCAGGAACGCCTCCATGAAGCGGTGGCGCTCCTCCGCCACGCGGCGCGCGGCGCGGGTGTTCATGCGGTCCCTGAGCAGGAGGAGCTTCTCGTGGAAGTGGTTCACCGTGGGGCCGCGGCTCGCCTTGTACGCCTCGAACGACCCGTGTGCCTCCGGCACCGCCTCGGGGTCGTGCAGGGGGCGGCCGCGGCTCCCGCCGAAGGCGAAGGTGCGCGCCACGCCGATGGCCCCGATGGCGTCCAGCCGGTCCGCGTCCTGCACCACCTCGCCCTCCCGCGTGCTCATGGGCGTGGGGACGCCCGCGCCCCTGAAGGAGAGCTCCGCGACGATGGCGGAGACGTGCGCCACGGCGGGCTCGTCCACTCCCAGCCCCTCCAGCCACTCGCGCGCGGCGCGCGGACCCGCGGTCTCGTCGCCGCCGTGGAACTTGTGGTCGGCCACGTCGTGCAGGAGCGCGGCCAGCTCCACCACGAAGGGATCCGCCCCCTCCTCCTCCGCCAGCCGGAGCGCCACGTTCCGCACCCGGTGCACGTGCCACCAGTCGTGCCCGGACCCTTCGCCCTCCATGCGCGCCCGCACGTGCGCCTCCGTCCTCGCCAGGACCTCACGCCGCGCGGCGGTCCCGCCTCCCTCTCCGGTCACGTCTCGCCCGGGTTCGCGTGCACTCCGCGGCTCCGCCCCGCGCGAAGCCCTTCGTCCGCAATCTATCCCAACCCGTCCCGGGGGCAACGTGCGGAAAGGGAGAAAACAACACAGGCCCGGACCATGGGTCCGGGCCCGCCTCGTTTTTCGGTCCCGCGCCGGCTCAGCTCTCCGGCACCGGATCCCCCCCCGCCATCTGCCCGGCGAACCGGCGCAGCCCCTCCAGCAGCTCCTCCCCGGTCGCGTCCAGGTCGCCGACCCGCATGGCGTACTCGCCGGGAATCGCCAGCTCCAGGATCTCGATGGCCCGGCGCACGGCGTCCGCCCGGGCCGTGCGCGGGTCCTGCTCGGCGGCGAGGGTGCGCCCCCGTCGGCGGCGGCGGACGTGCGACTGGAAGTGGTCGCGCCCCGCATCGGTGAGGACCACCCGCCCGTCCTGCCGCTCCACGAACCGGCGCGACTCCAGCGCGCGGACGACGCGGCCATCCAGGTGGTCTTCGGGAACGGGCTCCGTGCGGCGGGAGAGGTCGCGGAGGAGGTCGGACTGTTTGTCGCTCAAAACCGTGCTCATGGATTCCATTCTATCCTGACTCTCCAGAACGGCTGGCTCCCCGGGGCCGCGAGGCCGCAGACGATCCGTCACGGATTCGCGCGGCGCCGTCGAGCCGATTCAGATTCGTCGATGCAGTACCTAACACGCTACAGTGCGCGAAAGGCTTTGGCAAGGCTCGAATGGCGACGGAGCCGACTGGTAGGCGTACCGCGCGGAAAAGTTCCCTGTCTGCACGAATGGAGCCACGCGCGGCTTCTCCGCGACTCCTGCCGACCACACATTGCACCACGCCCGTCGGAGCCGCTCCTGGAAGATACAGGATTTCTCGGTCTCTCAGTCCCCTTGTGCGCGCAATGTAGCGGAAAGATACGGTCATCTGCAGGTCAAAGCTTCCCGCCGGCCCTCTCCTGCTCTCGGTTCAGCGGTCCTCCGCCGGGAGCGCGCCGCTCTCGTCCGTGACGATCGCCTCCGCCTCGACCTCCACCAGCATCTCCGGGTCGATGAGCCGGCTAACCTCCACCATGGTTGCGGCGGGGCGGACGTCACGGAAGAACTCGCCGTGGGCGCGCCCCACCTCCTCCCACCGGCCGATGTCCGTGACGTACATGCGCGTGCGCACCACGTCTTCCAGCCGCGCCCCGGCCCGCCGGAGCGCCGCCTCCACGTTGCGGAGCGCCTGTACCGTCTGCGCGTAGGCGTCGCCACGGCCGACCACCGCGCCATCCGGCCCGGTCGCGGTGGTCCCCGCCACGTGCACGAACGGCCCCACCCGCACCGCGCGCGAGTACCCCACCACCGGCTCCCACGGCGCCCCGCCCGCGTAGAGCGTCCGCGGCGGCCTCATTAAACCAGCTCCCCGCGCAGGACGGTGACCGCCTGCCCGCCCAGGTGCACCCGGTCGCCGTCCGTCCGCGCCCGCACGGTGCCGCCGCGCTCCGACGCCTGGAACCCCACCAGCTCGCTCCGCCCCAGGCGCCGGGCCCAGAACGGCGCCAGGCAGCAGTGCGCGGAGCCGGTGACCGGGTCCTCGTCCACCCCCACGCGCGGAGCGAAGAAGCGCGACACGAAGTCGATCCCCGGCATCTCCGAGCGGCTGGTGACGATGATCCCCCGCGCCGGCACCTGCCGCAGCAGCCCCAGGTCCGGGCGGAGCTCCCGCACCTCCTCCTCGGACGCAAGCTCCACCAGGCAGTCGAACCGGCCCTGCCCCACGTAGGCCGGGGTCGCTCCCAAGGCGCGGACCAGCTCCGGCGAGGGCGCCGTCTCCTCTTCCGGCATGGCGGGGAAGTCCATGGCGATCCACTCCCCGTCGCGCCGGGCGGTCAGCAGCCCGCTGCGGGTGTGGAAGCGCGCCTCCGCCCCCGCGGCGAGCCACCCGTCCTCCCAGAGCACGTGCGCGCTCGCCAGCGTCGCGTGTCCGCAGAGGTCCACCTCCACCGTCGGCGTGAACCAGCGCAGCTCCCAGTCGCCGCCCCGCCGCTGGAGGAAGGCCGTCTCGGAAAGGTTCATCTCCCGCGCGACCGCCTGCATCCACGCCTCGTCGCGCGCGGCGGGGAGCACGCAGACCGCCGCCGGGTTCCCGGCGAAGGGGCGGTCGGTGAACGCATCCACCTGTACGATCGTCTGACCCATGCGTCCCGTGGGAAGAGGGGGAGCGCCGGGAGAGCGGCGGCCCCGGCGCGGCGGGAAGAAGGTAGGGTCTCCCGGGGCGGGGCCGCAACGCGGCGGGGCCCGGAACGGATCCCGGGCCCCGCGTGGAAACCGGCGGCAGCGACGCTACACCCGCGCGGTCGCGGTGCTGCGCGCCGTGAACCCGAAGTACGCGAGCACGACGCCCAGGAGCGCGTGCAGCCAGATGTCGTTCCCGCCGATAGGCATGAGCCCGAGCGTCTCCGGGATGACAAAGCCCAGCACCGCCAGCACCAGGTAGATGGCCCCGGAGGCCTGGCAGTAGGTCTTCGCGGCGCCCCAGCTCCGCGACGCGGCGAGCCCCCACACCCCGAACGCAAGGTGCACCAGGTTGTGGAGCAGGTTCACGGGGAAGAGGCCGAGGGCGTGCGGCGCCTGCTCCACGTCCGACTCCATGGAGCCGCCCGAGGCGACGAACCCCACGAGGGCGACCAGGATGAAGACGATGCCGAAGACCTGCGCGACGCGCTGGACGGTGGTCATGGAACCTCCCTCGTGCGGGTGGACCCTGCGCTCCGCGGGAGCGCGGAGGTGGAATCAGCGGAGCAACGCACGTGCCGCGGCGCCGCGCCGGGACAGGATTTTGCATGGAACGGTGCCGGATGGACCCCGTCCCGCGGCGTCCCGCGGGCGACCGACGAGCGAAGGAGGAGGCAATGGCACGATACGAGGACGACTACCACCGGCGGAGCTACCGCGGCTTCTCCATGCGCCCGGAACCCATCCGCGGCCGGTCCCTGGACCCCAACTACAGCGGGGGCGAGTACCGGGGGATGCGGATGGGGAACGGGTACGGAGCGCACGAGGCGTACGGCGGCCAGGCGGAGTACGGCCGCTACCGGCTCGACAACGCCGACGACCTGGGCGGGTTCGGCGGGTACGACGGGATCGAGGACCGCAACTGGAGGCTCCGGCGGGACACCGGCACCTACGAGCCGGTCCGGGGCGCCGGACGCGGGTACGACCGCCAGTACTCCGGGCCCGACGAGTTCAACTGGAGGGGGCACGACGTGCAGCTCCGCGGCCGGGGGGCGGGCGGGCGGCAGCGGGTGGAGGACGGCGGCGTCCGCGCCGACAACCGCTACCTGCACCAGTTCAACGAGAACAGCCCGGCCTTCCGCCACGGCGGCGCGTACGACCGCAACTTCGGCCACGCAGAGGGCGCGCCCCGGCGCAGCCCCGGCGACGGTCCGTACGACCGCGACCACTTCCGGCGCGACGCCAACCGCTACGGCGGCAAGAGCAGCGGCGGCTTCGCCGAGCAATGGCTCCCCAAGCACCACGACTACTAGGTATCGGGAGCGTCGGCAGCGGACCCCCTCCCCCGGCCCCTCCCCGCAAGGGGGAGGGGAGAACGACAGAGGGGCCTCAACCCTCTCCCCCTTGCGGGGAGAGGGTGGCGCGCAGCGCTGGGTGAGGGGGTCTCTCCACCCGAGCGCAAACCGCCGCTGCGCTCGCGAGGGAGACCATCCCCGCCCCCGACCCACGCGAGAGAACGGCCCCGCACCCTGAAGATGCGGGGCCGTTCTCCCCTGATGAAGGACGGGCCGACGGTCGGATCGTCCCGCCGCTAGTGCTGGTGCTGAGGCTCTGCCGCGCCCTCCCGTCGGGCGCGCTCCGCGAGCGCCTCCCGCTCGGCCGCCTCGCGCGACTTGCGGGTCTCCACGTCCTCGAAGGGGGAGAGGATCGTCTCCCACAGCGTTCGCGACGACTTCCCTTCGAGCACGCGCTTGTACACGTCGTTGTAGACCTGCCTGTTCATTGCCGCCTCCGGTCCGGGGGAAGGAGGGATCGCGGATCAGGGAACGCATGCCGCAAGTCCTGCGCCCATCCAGCGGCAGATCTCCGCGCCCGGCTCCCGCCCTGCTACGCCACCCGGACCGGGGTGCGGAGGAGCGCCTCCAGCTCGCCCGCGCGGTGCTCCGCGGTGTGCTCCGCGAGGATGCGCGCCCGCGCCGCCTCGCCGATGGCGCGCCGGTCGTCCGGGTGCGTGCCGCGCACCACCTCCACCACCTCGTCGGTGCTCTCCGGCAGGAGGATCTCCCGCCCCGGGGTGAAGAATCGCTCGATCCCGGGCCAGCGGTCGGAGATCATGGCCGCGCCGCACGCCGCCGCCTCGAAGAGCCGCACCGAGGGCGACCACCCCGCAGCCACCATGTCCGCGCGGGTGGCGTTGAGCTGCCATGCCGCGCTGGAGTAGAAGGCCGGGTGGAGCGAGGGGGGGAGGTGCGGGTTGTGCCGCACGTTCGCGGGCCAGCGGATCTCCTCCGGGTACTGCGGCCCCGCCACCATGAAGCGCCGCTCCGGGAGCCGCCGCGCCACGTCCACCAGGAAGCGCTCCACCACCGGCTGGCGGTCCGGCGCGTAGGTCCCCATGTACCCCAGCTCGCAAGCCAGCTCCGGGTCGGCCGCCACCGGGTGGTAGCGCTCCGGATCCACGGAGCAGTAGAGCGGCACCGCCTCGCGTGCGCCCAGCTCCCCCTCCAGCACCTCGTGCAGGAAGGGACCGCCGGTGAAGGAGAAGTAGCGGGTGAAGAGCGGGACCTGGTCCGCCCGGAGGTACTCGGCGCCGCCGCCGCGGAGCGCGGCCACCGTCACCGGCGTGTCGATGTCGTAGAAGAAGAGCGGGTCGACCGCCGCCGCGGCCAGGTCGTCCACCACCCGCCGCCCGTCCTTGACGTACGACCCCACCAGCGTGGCGTCCGCCTCCCGCGCTTCGGCAATCGCCTCCGCCGCGACCTCGTCCCAGTCGCGGTAGAGGACCAGGCGGCAGAACTCCGGCCGGGGGAAGTCGCGGTTGTCCGCGTACCAGGAGGCGTCCCACTCGTAGAACGTCACCTCGTGCCCCCGCGCCGCGAAAGCCCGCAGCAGCGCGCGGTAGGTGGTGGCGTGCCCGTTCCCCCAGCTCGACGAGATCGACAGGCCGAAGACGACCAGCTTCATGCGACGCTCTCCATCTCCACGGGGGCGCGCAGGATAGCGTCCAGGAGCCGCGCCCGCTGCCCGTAGGTGTGGTCGCGGAGCGCCCTCCGCCGCCCCGCCTCCCCGATGCGGCGCGCCGCCGCGTCGTCCGTCTCGCGCACCCGGCGCGCCACCTCCTCCGCGTCGCGTGCCACCAGGATCTCCTCCCCCGGCGCGAAGAACTCCTCGATCCCCTCCCAGGCGTCCGTCACCTGGCACGCCGCCGCCCCCGCCGCCTCGAACATCCGCGTGGCCGGCGACCAGCCGTTCTCCACCATGGACTCGCGGTGCACGTTGAGAACGAGGCGGGCCGCCGCGTTGACCTCGTTGTGGCGCGCCGTGGGGACGTGCCCCAGGTACTCCACGTTGGCGGGCATCGGCCGGTCGCCCCACCCCTCGCCACCCAGGGCGAAGCGCGCCTCCGGGCAGAGCGCCGCCGCGCGGAAGAAGAACTCGTCCACCCGCGCCTCGCGGTCCGGGAGCCGGTTCCCCATGAAGAGGATGTCCCAGCGCGGCGCGCCGGAGCGCTCCAGCGGGCGGTGCTCCTCCGGGTCCAGCGCGTTGTAGACCGGGGTGCACGCCTTCGCCCCCCGCCGCTCGTAGGCCGCCACCACCGGCGGCCCGCCGCCGTAGGTGAGGACGTGGTCGTAGCGCGGGATGCAGGCGACGAACGGGTCCGCCGCGTCCGCGGCGATGCGCCCCAGCGTGGCCGGGGCGTCCACGTCCAGGAAGGCGGTCCGCACGGCGCCCCCGCTCCGTTCCGCGACGGCCGCCTCCAGCTCCGCGTCCCACACCCCCACGCCGCTGCACTTGACCACCCAGTCGCTCGCGGCGAAGGCCTCCTCCATGCGTGCGTCCCGCTCCGCCTCGCTCCGGTAGACGACCACGCGCGCGTACTCCGGGTCCTCCGCCAGGTCGCGGTTCTGCTGGCGCCCGTAGGCGTCCGGCTCGCAGAAGGTGACCTGGTGCCCCAGGGCGTGCAGGGCGCGGATGAGCCCGCGGTAGTAGGTGGCGGCGCCGTTCCAGTACGACGAGACGAGCGACGAGCCGAAGAAGGTCAGGTGCATGCAGCCTCCGCAGAAGTCGTGGTGCCCGCGCTCCCCGCCGCCCCCAGCTCCTCCACGATCTCCAGGAGCTGCGCTGCGCGGTGGTCGCAGGTGTGTCGCGCGAGGATCGTCTCCAGGCCGCGCGCCGCCTGCTCGGCCCGCGCGTCGTCGTCGGTGCAGAAGCGGTGCAGCCGCTCGGCCATCTCCGTCGGCGTCGCGGCCACCGCATAGTCGCCGGGGCGGAACAGCCCTTCCGCGTCCAGCCAGGGCGCGGAGACCAGCGGGATCCCGCAGGCCAGCGCCTCGAAGACGCGGATGGTGGGGATCCCCGCCAGCGCCTGCACGTACGCGCGCCGGGGGACGTGCAGCGTCGCCCGCGAGGCCGCGAAGACCTCCGGCACGCAGAGCGAGGGCGCCCAGCCGCGGAACTCCACCCCCGCGTCCTGCAGCTCCGCCAGCGCGTACTCAGGGTAGCGGACGCCGTGGGCCACCCAGCGCAGCTCCGGGAAGCGCCGCGCCGAGTCCAGCCAGAAGGAGCGCAGCTCCTCGGTGCGCTCCTCGTCGCCCCAGTTGCCGATCCAGACCACGTCCTGCGTCTTCGGGCGGTCCAGCGGGCGGAAGCGGAGGTGGTCCGCGGCCTCGTGGAAGGTCCAGGCCCGCTCCACGGCGAAGCGCTCGCGGTACACGTCGCGGAGCACGTCGCCGAAGGCCAGGACGCCGTCGTAGGCGCCCAGGTGGAAGCGGGCGATCGTCTCCGGCTGGCTCCAGGGGCGGTGGTGCGTGTCGTGGAAGATGCGCAGCGCGCTCCCCGGGACCACGTCCGCCAGGGTGTTGACCACGTGCGGCTCGTTCCACTCGTGGACCAGCACCACGTCCGCGTCGGCGGTGGCCGCGCGCAGCGTCTCCGCGAGCGCGGGGCCCTCCTGCGCGTCGTAGGAGCGGACCTCGATCTCGGGGTACCCCCGCGCGAACTCCACCACCGGGCCGATCCCGTGGTCGGCGAGGAGGTTTTCCAGCGACCAGGCGCGGCGCGGCTCCCAGCTGGTGACCGCGTGCCCCATCCGCGTGAGCGAGCTCATCAGCCCGCGGAGGAAGTGCGCGTTGCCGTGGTTCCAGTCGGAGACGGCGCTGTGTACGAAGAAGACGAACCTCATGCGACGGACACCACCTTCTGCGGGGACACCCGGGAGGCGGCGTGCGCCGCGATCACGTCCTGGTAGAGCGCCGCGTACTCCGCGGCCATGCGCTTCGCGGTGTAGCGGCGGAGCGCCCGGGTGCGGGCCCCTGCGGCGAGCTTCGCGCACCGCTCCGGGTCGTGGCGGAGCTGGAGGATGGCGTTGGCGAGCGCCTCCGCGTCGCCCGCGGGGAAGAACACGGCGCACCCCTTCCACAGCTCGCGGAAGGAGCCGATGTCGCTGAGCACCAGCGCGCACCCGTGCAGCGCCGCCTCCAGCGGCGCCAGCCCGAAGGGCTCGTACAGCGAGGCGCCCACGTACACGGTCGCGCGGCCCAGCCACGCGTCCACCTCCGCCCGCTCCACCCGCCCGTGCGTCACCAGGTGCTCCGCGGTGAAGCGCTCCCCCTGCGGCGAGACCGTCTCCCCCAGGAGGTGCACCGGGGGCGCGGCGGCGCCCATCACGTCCCCCAGGATCCCCGCCGCCCGGTCCAGCACCCGCCCGCCCTTGGCGGGGTCCCACGCCCGCCCCGCCGAGACCACCAGCGCCCCGGCGCGCAGCGGGGGCTCCCCCACCGGGGCCTGCACGCCGTTGTGGACCACCCGGTCCGCCGCGCGCCCGAAGTGCCGCCGCACCAGCTCCGACTGGTAGGCGGTGGGCGTGACGACCGCGTCCGCGGCGGCGATCCCCGCGCGCACCCACCGCTCGTATGGCGCGAACTCCGCGGGCGCCGCCTGGCCCAGCGTCTCCCCGAACCAGGAGAGCACGTCGCTGTGCACCGCCAGCAGCACCGGCGCGGCGAACTTCTCCGCCGCATACGCCATCTGGTTGAGGTGGACCACGTCCGCCTCCCAGAGCTCCGCGGTGCGCCGCAGCCACGCCCCCGCCGCGGCCACGTCCTCCGCCGCGTCCGGCATCCACTCCAGCCGGTAGCGGCGCCAGGTCACCTCCACGCCCACGGGGAGGTGCGCCAGCCGCTCGTCGCGCGGCTCGCCCAGCACGGCCACCAGCACCTGGTGCCCGGCGTGGTGCAGCTCGCGCGCGAGGGTCACGGTGTGGTCCCACACCCCGCCCACCGTGTCGGTGGAAAGGAAGATCCTCATGTGGGCACCCAATGCCGAAGAGAAAGGGCGCAGATCAAGGCGCGCGAGGAGGGGCGACCGAGGCGTACGTCGTTGTACGCCGCAGGGAGCCCCGACGAGCAGCAACGCAGAGATGCGCCCTTTATCGATGGCATTCTCACCTTCGGTAGATGCGGTCCAGGACCTCCGCCACCTCCACCAGCCGCTCGGCGGCGGGGTCGAAGCGCTCGCCGGCGGCCAGCCGCTCCGCCCAGTCCGCCGCGGCGCGTCCGCCCCACTCGTCCGGCGGCGTGGCGAGCGTCTCGCGGGCGGTGCCGCGGAAGCGCTCGGCGGTGAAGTCGTAGAAGGAGCCGTTCACGTTGCTCAAGCGCGCACCGCCCCCGGTGCCGTAGAAGTCGGCCGAGATCACCGCGTCGCACCCCGCCTGCAGGCGCCAGGAGCAGGCGAGCCGCACCGCCGCACCTGTTCCCAGCTCCAGGGTGGCCACCGCGTAGTCCTCGCACCGGTCCGGATCGGCGCCCAGCGGCTCGCCCCCCGAGAACAGCTTCCCGGAGACCTCCTCCACCGCGGGGAAGCCCAGGGTCCAGAGCGCCAGGTCCACCAGGTGGACGCCCAGGTCCATGACGCACCCGCCGCCGGAGAGCGCCGGGTCGTAGAACCAGGGCTTGTCCGGCCCGTAGGCGTTGTGGAAGACGAGGTCCACCGCGTAGATCCGCCCCAGCTCGCCGGAGTCCACCACCTCGCGGATGCGCCGCATCCCCTTGGTGAAGCGGTAGGAGAGGTCCACGGCCAGCAGCCGGTCCGCGGCGCGCGCGGCGTCCACCACCCGCCGCACCTCCTCCGCGGTGCGCCCCAGCGGCTTCTGGCAGAACACCGCCACCCCGCGCTCCAGCGCCCGGATGGACTGCTCCGCGTGCAGCGCGCTGGGCGTGGCGATCACCACCCCGTCGACGCCCGCGTCCAGCAGGTCGTCCAGCGACCCCACCCGCTCCGCGCCGGGCGCGAGCTTCCCCGCCTCCGCGGCCATCTCCGGCGACGGGTCGGCGATGGCGGCCACCTCCGCCGCGCCGGTGCGGACGATGGCCTCCATCCGGTGCCGCCCGATCCAGCCCACGCCGAGGAAGCCGAGGCGCGGACGGTCGGTCAAGGGCACCACGGCGGATTCGTCGAGCAGGACCTGTGTCATCAGGGGATCACGAGCGCTTTGAGAAACCCGTCGGGCCGGTCGCGGGTGGCGTTGAGCGCGTCGTCCAGCCGGTCGAGCGGGAAGGTGTGCGTGTAGAGGGGGGTCGGGTCCAGGCGGCCGCTGGCGACGGCGTCCACGGCCTCGCGGATCCCCTGGACGTAGACCTTCGGGTCGCGCTCGTGGGCGTTGATCACGTCCAGGCCGCGCCAGTTCCAGAGCCACATGTTCACCTGCCGCGGCCCGTCCTGGTGGTAGCCGGCCACGATCAGCCGACCGCGCTCCCGGGTCAGCTCCGCGGAGAGGTCGAGCGGCCACTGCTTGCCCACGGCCTCGATCACGCGGTCGCAGAAGACGCCGCCAGTGAGATCCTTCACCCTTTCGATGATCCGATTGTGGTCGTCCATCGGGATCGTCTCGGCGGCGCCCATCCCGCGGGCCACCTCCAGCGAGAAGGGGCGCCGGGAGACGGCGATCACACGCGCGCCGGCGTCGGTGGCGAGCCGGGTGAGGATGGCGCCCAGGAAGCCGATCCCCACGATGGCGACCGTCTGCCCGGCCCGGATCTCGCTGCGGCGGAAGATGTTCATGGCGCACCCCAGCGGCTCGCCCGGGAAGGGCTGCCCCGCCAGGGAGTCCGGGAGCGGCACCACGGCGTCCGCGTCCGCCAGGTCGTACTCCGCGTACGACCGGTAGGAGAGCGCCGCCACGCGCTGGCCCACGGAGACGGTGTCCACGCCGTCGCCGACGGCGTCCACCACGCCCCACCCCTCGTGCCCCAGGTCGCCGGGCTGGGTGGGGAACTGCATCCACTCCGGCCCGGCCCACGGCGTCAGGTTGGAGGCGCAGACGCCGCACCCCTCCAGCCGCACCCGCACCTGCCCCGGCCCGGGCTCGGGGACCTCCACCTCTTCCATCCGCACCTGCCCCGGCGCGGCGACCACGGCAGCCCGCATCGTCCCCGTCGCGGCGAGCACGCTCACGGCGCCACCTTCGCCATCGCGGGACGCGCCCCCACCCGGGCCCCGGCGCTCAGCGGGAGCACCGGCGTGGTCAGGTCCGCGTCGTGCAGCCACGCCACGAGCCGCTCCAGCCCCTCCTCCCACCCCACCGTCTGGTTCCACCCCAGCGCCCTTTCCGCCTTGGCCGTGTCGGACACGTACACCCGCTGGTCTCCCGGCCGCCAGTCCGACATGAGGACGGGGACGTCCGAGTCGGCGATCTCCCGCAGCCGGTCGATGACGCCGCGCACGGACACGGCGTTCTCCGCCCCGCCGCCCAGGTTGAACACCTCGCCGGAGACGGTGTCGATGCGGGCCATGGCCTCGCGCATGGCGCGCACCAGGTCCTCCACCCAGAGGATGTCGCGCACCTGGCAGCCGTCGCCGTACACCGTGATGGGCTCCCCGCCCAGGATGGAGCGGGCGAAGTGCGCCACCCACCCCTGGTCCTCCGTCCCGAACTGGCGGGTCCCGTAGATGCAGCTCATCCGGAACACCACCGTGGGGAGCCCGAAGATGCGGGCGTAGTCGCGGACGTACTGGTCCGCGGCTCCCTTGGAGCAGCCGTACGGAGAGTGGAAGTCGAGCGGCGCCGCCTCGCTCACCCCCCGGCGGCCGTCGGCGTAGCGGTAGGCCTCGCCGTGCAGCTCCGTCCGCACCTCCTCCATCCCCCCGTACACCTTGTTGGTGGAGGTGAAGAGCACCGGCGGCGGAACGTGCATGGAGCGCGCCGCCTCCAGCACGTTGAAGGTGCCGATGACGTTGGTCTCCAGGTCCAGCGCCGGATCCTCGAGCGAGGTGGTCACCGCCACCTGCGCCGCGAGGTGGTAGACCTGCTTCGCCCCCTGCACCAGGGCCCGGATCCGGTCCGCGTCGCGGACGTCGGCCTTCTCCACCCGCACCCGGTCGCCGTGCGTCTCCCGCAGCCAGCGCGCGTTGTGCTGCACCCCCGCGCGGGAGAGGTTGTCCGCGATCACCACCGGCTCACCGTCCGCCAGGAGCGCGTCGGCCAGGTTGCAGCCGACGAACCCCGCGCCGCCCGTGATCAGAGTGTACTCCCGCTTCCTCATCGTCTCCCCCTTCCTCACAGCGTGAGCCCACGCGCGGCGAGCTCCGCCGCATGGCGTTCGACCCCATCCTCGGGCCTCTCCTGCTCCTGGAGCCAGGCCACCAGGTCCCTCATCCCCTCTTCGAACGACACCTGCGGCTCGTATCCCATCGCCTCCCTCGCCCGGGAGATGTCCGCGAAACAGTTGCGTATGTCGCCCACACGGTAGCGGCCGGTCACCTGGGGTGCAACGTCCACGCCAAGCACCTGCGCGAGCGTGGACGCCACCTCGCGCACCGTGACCGGGTGCCCGGAGCCCACGTTGAGCGCCTGGCCCACCGCGCCCGGCTCCTCCGCGGCCAGGAGCAGCGCGCGGACGATGTCGTAGACGGAAACGAAGTCGCGCTTCTGCTCGCCGTCCTCGAAGATGAGCGGCGGCTCCCCGTTGAGCAGGCGCGAGCTGAAGATGGCCGCCACCCCCGTGTACGGGTTCGAGAGCGACTGGCGCGGCCCGTAGATGTTGAAGAAGCGCAGCGCCACGCTGGGAATCCCGTACGCCTCGCCGATCTGCAGGACCATCTTCTCCTGGTCCGCCTTGGTCAGCGCGTAGATGGAGGTGGGGTCCAGCGGCTTGTCCTCGTCGGTGGGGACGGGGCGCAGCGGGGCGCCGTCCGGGTCGCGCATCTCCCAGTCGTGCGCGCGCAGCCGGTCCGCGGAGCGCCGCGCGGCGGTGGGCTCGCGCCCGTCCTCGCGAATGTAGCGCCCCTCGCCGTAGATGGACATGGAGCTGGCGACCACCAGCCGCTGCAGCTCCATCTCCCGGTCCACCAGGGCCTGGAGGAGGTGCGCGGTGCCCATGGTGTTCGTTGCCGTGTAGTCGGCGATCTGGTACATTGACTGCCCCACGCCGACCGCCGCGGCCAGGTGGTAGACCACCTCCACGCCGCGCAGCGAGCGGTCCCAGGCGTCGCGGTCGCGCACGTCGCCCACCACCAGCTCGGCCTCCTCCGACAGCCAGGCCGGACGGCGCCGCTCGGGGCCGTGCACCTGGGGGTCCAGGTTGTCCAGGACCCGCACCCGGTCGCCCCGCGCGACCAGCGCATCCACCAGGTGGCTCCCGACGAACCCTGCCCCGCCGGTCACCAGGACGTTTCGTTCCGCCACTCCACACCTCCCTTCCGTTGATAACGTCGATCAAGCTCTGGAACGAGCCCAACAACCTCTCGCACTGGGACTTCCTGCTCGATCCGGGCTGGACGGTCTACGCCTCCATGGTCCGCGAGGCCGCCGCGGCCATCCGCGCGGCGGGCACCGCGGAACGCCTCCCCCTCGTGCTGGGGGGGATCTCCCCCATCGACCCCGGCTTCCTGCGCCGCATGCGCGAGCTGGGCGCGCTGAACGCGGTGGACGTGCTGGCCGTGCACGGCTTCCCGCTGGACTGGAACCTCTGGCCCGCGGAGGAGTGGCCGGCGAAGCTGGACGCCCTCCGGGCCGAGTTCGGCAAGCCGGTGTGGGTGACGGAGACCGGCGTCTCCTCGTTCGCGGCGGAGGAGACCGGCGCCTGGGGCCTGCGCCGCACGCGCGAGCTGCTCCGCGGGGAAAAGGTGTACTGGTACACCCTGCTCGACCTGGCCCCGGAGTACGAGGCCACCACCCGGCACAAGCAGGCGGAGGGGAGCTCGTACTTCCGGCACTTCCACTTCGGGCTGCTCCGCTGGAACGGCGTTCCCAAGCAGGCGCTGGAAGCGTACTCGCCGGAGTTCGGGATCTGCCAGTGGTTCCAGTACGGAGACGAGCGGTCCCTGGAGCTGGCGGTGCGCTGGTTCGAGCGCCTGGGCGTCCGCGAGGTCCGCACCGGCCTGAGCTGGGCCGAGAGCCACATCCCGGGCTCGGACGCGTGGTTCGACACGGTGATGTCGGCGCTGGAGCCGTACGACGTCTGCGTCACCCTCTGCTTCACCCCGCCCAGCCGCGGCGTGCGCGCCCACCACACCGCGCCCCCGCGCCGCCCGGAGGAGTTCGCGGAGTTCGCCGCGCGCATGGCCGCGCGCTACGCGGTCCCTCAGCTCGCCGGCGAGCAGAGGTAGACCTCCTCCGGTGAGGGGATCGCCGCGTTCATTGCTGCGTGGGGGAGAGGCGGGCGTCGTACTCGGCGGACCAGCGCTCCAGGCGCCGGTCCACCTCGTCGGCCCAGACGCCGGCGACCAGCCGCTGCGCCAGGCGGACGCCGAGCCGGATCGCGTGGGTCCGTGCCGCCTCCTCCTCGCACCCTTCGCGGAGGTGGCCGGCGGCTTCCATCTCGACCGCGAAGGCGAGGCGGTCGAGGTCCGTGAAAATCCTGCCGCGGAGCGATGCTGCTTCAGGTGCTTCGTCTGGCGACGGATGGCTCAGCATGACGACTCCGGCAACGGACGGTCGGTTGTGAAAAACGGTCGTATTGTGCGTACCGTACATAGTTGCACAACAACCCGCCAAGCAACTCCCGTGCCGGCCGCACCCGCGACTTCTCCAGGCATTGCCTGAGTTTTTGCGCAGATCCCATGTAGAACCCGCTGGATCGGCGCCGGAGCGCCGCCTCCGCGGCCGCCGAAGGGGCGCTTCCGCCCGCTGGACGCACAAGATGGGCGCTTCCGCCATGCTCCGCCAGACGCGCGGCGGGATGGCGGGAAGCATGGCCTCCGACCACGACTTCCGCGCGTTGACACCCCCGGACCGGGTGGGTAGTGTTGAGGGCCGGAACCCGCCGGCACGCACGTCCCACCCGCATCCGCCACGATGAAGGATCTGGTCACGCTCCGCGTCAACGGCGACACGCACGAATCCGCGGTCCCCACGCACTGGACGCTGCTGGAGACGCTCCGCTACGCGCTGGGGCTCACCGGTTCCAAGCAGGGGTGCGACAAGGGGGACTGCGGCGCCTGCACCGTGTGGCTGGACGGCGTCCCCACGCTGTCGTGCATCACCCCCGTCTGGGAAGCGGCCGGGCGCGACGTGACCACGGTGGAGGGGCTGGTGGGGCTCCGCACCGCCCCCGGCGTCCCGCACCCGCTGCAGGACGCCTTCGACGTGTGCGGCGCGGCGCAGTGCGGCTTCTGCACCCCCGGGATCCTGATGAGCGCGGCCGCCCTGCTGGAGGAGAACCGGGCCCCTACCCGCGACGAGGTGAAGGAGGCGCTCGCGGGGAACCTGTGCCGCTGCACCGGCTACACCAAGATCCTGGACGCGGTGGAGCTTGCGGCGGCGCGGTTCCGGGGCGAAGCGATGCAGCCGGCCGAACAGGAGGCAGCCCGATGAGCAACGAGCCACGCGACCCGCTCGCCCCCGGCGATGACGTCGAGCTGGAGAGCGCCCGCGGCGGCGTCCCCGCCGACCAGCCCGAGGTGGCCGAGCGCGGCACGCCGGTGGAGGACCACGCCCCCTCGCACGCGGGGGAGCGGGTGCCGGTGTACGGCGATCGCGAGGAGAAGGCGCGGCCGCTGCGCTTCCTCGGCCAGCGGCGGCGCAAGGCCGACGGGCTGGAGAAGTCGGTGGGGCGCGCGCGCTACACCGACGACATCTCGCTCCCGGGGATGCTGCACGGGAAGATCCTCCGCTCGCCGCACCCGCACGCGCGCATCCTCGCCATCGACGCGTCGGAGGCGCTCGCGCTCCCCGGCGTGCGCGCGGTGGTCACGGGCGAGGAGATGCCCATCCCCTTCGGGATCATCGTCTGGACCCCGGACGAGCAGGCGCTCGCCACCGACCGGGTGCGCTACATCGGCGACGCGGTGGCGGCGGTCGCCGCCGTGGACGAGGACACCGCCAACCGCGCCCTGGAGCGGATCCGGGTGGCGTACGAGGTGCTGGAGCCGATCCTGGACCCGGAGGAGGCCGCGCGCCGGACCGACGTGCAGATCCACGAGGCGAAGAAGCCCGGCCACAACGGCAACATCTCCAAGATCGTGAAGCTGGAGTTCGGGGAGGTGGACGAGGGGCTCCGCGCCTCCGACGTGGTGGTGGAGGGGGAGTACTTCTTCGAGGGGACCACCCACGCGCCCATCGAGCCGCACTGCGCCATCGGGCAGTGGGAGGAGGGGGGCGCGCCGGGGGGCCGGCTCACCGTCTGGTCGTCCACCCAGGTCCCGCACTACCTGCACCGCGAGCTGTCCAAGGTGCTGGAGCTGGACCCGGCCAAGGTGCGGGTGATCCAGCCGCACGTGGGCGGCGGCTTCGGGGGGAAGAGCGAGCCCTTCGACCTGGAGTTCTGCGTCGCCAAGCTGGCGATGAAGACGGGGCGCCCGGTGAAGATCCTCTACACCCGCGAGGAGGTCTTCTACGCCCACCGGGGGCGGCACCCGTTCCTGATGAAGTACCGCGTGGGCGCCACCGCGGACGGGAAGCTCAAGGCGGTGGACGCGCGGACGCTCCTGGACGGCGGCGCGTACTCGTCGTTCGGGCTGGTGACCACGTACTACTCCGGGCAGCTCCTCGCCGCCCCGTACGAGATCCCGGCGTACCGCTTCGACTCCACGCGCGTCTTCACCAACAAGCCGGCGTGCGGACCCAAGCGCGGACACGGGAGCGTGCAGCCGCGGTTCGCCTTCGAGGTGTCGCTGGACAAGCTGGCCGAGCGGCTGGGCCTGGACCCCATCGAGCTGCGCCGCCGCAACTTCATGGGGAGCTTCCGCCGCACCGTGAACGAGCTGCGGGTGACCTCCAACGGCTTCATGGAGTGCCTGGACCGGGTGGAGCGCGCCAGCGGCTGGAAGGACAAGTTCCGTAAGATGGGACCCGGACGCGGCGTGGGCGTGGCGGGGTCGTGCTACATCTCGGGGACCAACTACCCCATCTACCCCAACCGGATGCCCCAGTCCGCGGTGCAGCTCCAGGTGGACCGCTCCGGGCGGATCGCGGTGTTCTCCGGCGCCTCGGACATCGGGCAGGGCTCCACCTCGCTGGTGGCGTACATCGTCTGCGAGGAGCTGGGAGTGCCGCTGGACTACGTCCGCGTCCTCCCCTCCGACACCGACTTCACCCCGGTGGACCTGGGGAGCTACTCGTCGCGCGTCACCTTCATGCTGGGGAACGCCTGCGTGGACGCGGCGCGGAAGCTGAAGGCGCTGGTGCAGGACGCGGTGGGCGAAGCGTGGGAGATCCCGGCGAAGCGCGTCCTCCTGGCCGGCGGGCTCGCCATGGACGGCCAGGACACCGGGCGGAGCATGCCGATCGTCGAGGCGTTCAACCTGGCCGAGGCAAAGCACGGGACGCTCGGCTCGGTAGGGTCGTACAACACCCCGCGCGACGTGCACGGCGAGTACCGCGGCGGCACCATCGGCGCGAGCCCGGCCTACTCCTTCACCGCGCACGTCGCCGAGGTGGAGGTGGACCCGGAGAGCGGCTTCGTGGAGGTGAAGACGATCTGGGTGGCGCACGACTGCGGGCGCGCCCTGAACCCCACCATCGTCGAGGGGCAGATGGAGGGCTCCGCCTACATGGGCTTCGCCGAGGCGCTGATGGAGCAGCACGTCTTCAAGGACGCCGAACACGGCCGCGCCGGGCTGCACAACGCCCCGTCGCTCCTGGACTACCGGATCCCCACCTCGCTGGACACGCCGGAGCTCCACTCGCTGATCGTGGAGTCCATCGACCCCGAGGGCCCGTACGGCGCCAAGGAGGCGGGGGAGGGGCCGCTGCACCCCTCCATCCCCGCCATCGCCAACGCCATCTACGACGCCGTGGGGGTGCGGATCGACGCGCTCCCCTTCTCCCCGCCGCGCGTCTGGCGCGCGCTGCAGGGGATGGGCGTGCGCCGGGACGAGGAGGGGGGGCGGGAGCTGGTCGCGGCGGATTGAGACAGCGCGCGTCCTTCCGGAGAACGCCCGAGCAGTCGCCTTTCTGTGGAAAGAAAACCGAAAGTTCTGGCCGCCATGGCGCATCCGGACGACGCAGAGTTCCTCTGCGCGGGCACCCTGCGCCTGCTGGTGAACCAGGGATGGGAGCTGCGGTGCGTCACCCTGAGCGGCGGCGACCTGGGAGCGCCGGCAGGCACCCGGGAGGCGATCCGGGAAACCCGCCTCGTCGAGGCGGACAGCGCCGCCCGGGTGCTGGGCGGCACCTATGCCTGGGCCGGGTTGGACGACCTCTCCATCCACTACTGCCCGGAGCAGCTGGAGAGTGTGACGGAGGCACTACGCCGATTCACCCCGGACCTTGTGATCACGCACTCGCCGGACTGCTACATGCTGGACCACGAGGAGACCTCGAAGCTCGTGCGCATGGCCTGCTTCGCCGCCGGGGTCCCTCTCTTCGCGAGCCGGACCGGCGCGACCGGCAAGGGGGTGCCGGCCCTCTACTACGCCGATGCTCTCGAAGGGAAGGACAAGTTCGGCGATCCGGTCATGGGTGACTTCTGGATCGACGTCGGTTCGGTCTTCGAGGTCCGGCAGGAGGCTCTGGCCTGCCACGCCAGCCAGCGGGAGTGGCTCCGCTCCCATCATGGGGCGGACGACTACCTGGAGGCCAACCAGCGGTTCGCCCGCGAGCAGGGTGATCGCTGCGGCGTGAGGTACGCCGAAGGCTTTCGCCAGCACCTGGGGCACGGCTATCCGCAGAGGAACGTGCTGGGCGAGGCGCTCGCAGGGTTCCTGAGGCGCAACTCGACGTAGGCCGCGGAGAGCCGAACCCATGCCACGCAAGCTCAGCAAGATCGCTCCGGGGTGGTGGGATTACACCACCCTCGACTCGGACATCATCAACGACGCGGCCAGGCTCTCGGCCAGGGACCTGGAACAGCTCGGACGTCCCGGCTTCCGTGTCGTGATGTACGACACGCTGGAGCAGTTCTTCCTTGCCGAAGCACTGGAATACGTCACCGCCTGGCGGCAGTCGACCGCGAGTGATCCCGTCGGGATCTGCGGTCCCATCGGGCCGACCGAGCAGCTCCCGCTCGTCGCGCAGCTGGTGAACGACCTGGGCATCTCGCTCAGGGACGCGCACTTCTGGGGGATGGACGAGTGGTTCCTGGAAGGGACGGAGGCGCCGGAGGATCACCCGCTCTCCTTCGCCCGCGCCGACCGGGAGCTCTGCTTCGACCGCATCCGCCCGGAGCTGGCCATGCCGCGGGAGAACCTCCACTTTCCCAAGGCGGCGCCCGGCGAGTACGAGGCCGCCTGGGGCTTCGTGCGGTGCGCCGTGATGCAGGGCGGGCAGGGGGAGGTGAAGCACTGGGCGTTCAACGACCCGGTGAAGCGGGAGGGCGAGTACCAGGAGCGCCCGCCCACGCCCGAGGAGTACCGCCAGCTCGGCACCCGGGTGGTCGAGCTGCATCCGCTCACCCTGATCCAGAACGCCCGTACCTCGGGGGGCGGCAACATCCCGCTGGTCCCCTCGCACGCGGTCACGGTGGGTCCCCGGGAGACCTGGAAGGCGGAGAAGGTGTCGATCTGGCACCCCGGCCACCACGACAACCCGCTCGGCATCCGGCTCACGGCGCTGATGATCTCCAAGGGAGTCCCGGATTCCTCGGTCCCCATGTCGCTGCTGGCCGACCACCCGAACGTGCAGTTCAACTACTATCGCGGGGGCATCGGCACCTGCGAGACGGAGATGCATTGAGGGGAGGGCGGAGGTCAAGGGCCCGGGACATCCACCGCATCCGCTACGGCGTCATCCATGAGCGGGTGCTCCATACGCCGGAGCCGCGTATCGGCGCCCTACTCGAGGATTCACTGGACCGGGCTGCGCGAAGTCTCGGAATCGAGTCGGAGCGCAGCCGTTGGTCTGCGTGGGTCCGTGCGCTGCGCCGACTCTTCGGGCGTGCTCCCCGGATGCCAGCGAGCACGTGACGGCCCGCCGCCGAACGGAAGGAAGCGCTGCAGGCGGCCTGGACGCGTTCAGGAGGAGTCATGGACGAGGACCTCGATCGGATGTCACGCGAGGAGCTCATCGCGGAGGCAAAGAGGCTGCGGCAGGGGATTCGTGCACACCGCGACAGCACCGGCCACGAGCTCTGCTGGCACCACCCGGCGCTCTGGGGTTTGTTGCCGGAGCAGCAGGACCCGCAGCCGACTGTTCCCGATTGGCCGGAGTTTCTTCGGGGCTGCATCCGCTACCGCCAGTCGCTCGATGAACAATTGCCCGACATACCTCGCTCACACGAGGAACACCGGGAGCAGCAATCTTAGGCTGGGGCCGGGTGAAACCCGCCGGTTCCGGCTGGAGATCGGCGTAGAGGCGGCGCAGGGATAGGAAGTCCGTTCCTTCGAACCCGGGAACAGAAAGGTCTATGAGCGTGAGCGCGCGCCTGAACCGCCTCTTCGATGGGAAGTCCGGACGGTGCTTCGACGTGGCTATCGACCACGGCTTCTTCAACGAGCTCTCCTTACCTCAAGGGAATCGAGGACATCGCTCGAGCCATCCGGGTCGTCGTGGAAGCGGCTCCCGACGCCATCCAGCTGACGGTGGGGCAGGCCCGGCACCTGCAGGGCATCCCCGGCAGGGAGAAACCCTCCCTCGTGCTTCGCACCGACGTGGCCAACGTATACGGGACCGACCTACCCTGCACCCTCTTCAGCCGGATGATCGAGGCCCCGGTGGAGCAGGCCCTCCGCCTGGACGCCGCCTGTGTCGTCGTCAACCTCTTTCGCATCCCCGACCAGCCGGAAGTCACCGACCAGTGCATCCAGAACATCCTGCGGATCAGGCCGGAGTGCGACCGCTACGGCATGCCGCTGATGATCGAGCCACTGGTGTTCCAGCCCAATGAGAAGGCCGGGGGCTACATGGTGGACGGGGACGAGGACAAGATCATCCCCCTGGTACGCCAGGCGGTGGAGCTGGGCGCCGACATCGTCAAGGCGGATCCGACGAGCGATCCCTCTCTTTATCACCAGGTGGTCCAGATCGCCGGCGACGTGCCCGTCCTGGTCCGCGGGGGCAGCCGGGCGACGGACGAGGAGATCCTGCAGCGCACGGAGGAGCTGATCCGGCAGGGCGCCGCCGGAATCGTGTACGGGCGCAACATCATCCAGCACCCGAACCCGGCCGGCATGACACGCGCCCTCATGGCGATCGTCCATGAAGGCATGAGCGCCGGCGATGCTGCCCGGTTCCTGCCATGAGGACGGTCAGGGTGGGGATCGTCGGCGGCGGGCTGATGGGCAGGGAGGTGGCCAGCGCCATCGGGCGCTGGTTCGCTCTGGAGGACTACCCCGTCCACCTGGAGCTGGTGGCCGTCTGCGACCTGCAGGAGAAGCTCCTCGACTGGTTCAGGAAGGTCCCGACGGTCCGGCAGCTGACCCGCGACCATGCCGAGCTGCTGGCCAACCCGGAGGTGGACGTCGTTTACGTCGCCGTGCCTCACGATCTGCACGAGAGTCTCTACCTCGACGTGCTGCGGGCGGGGAAGGACCTCTTCGCGGAGAAGCCCTTCGGGATCGACCTCGGCGCCGCCGAACGCATCCGGGACGAGGCCGAAGAGCGGGGCCGGTTCGTGCGCTGCAGCTCGGAGTTCCCTTTCCTGCCGGGCGCACAGCGGGTCGTCGAGGCGGTACGGTCGGAGAGCCTGGGCAAGCTCCTGGAGATCCGCGCCGGGTTCCTCCATTCCAGCGATCTGGACCCGCAGAAGCCGATCAACTGGAAGCGACAGGTACGGAGCTGCGGAGAGATCGGGGTGATGGGCGACCTGGGGATGCACGTCGTCCACCTGCCGTTCCGGCTCGGGTGGAGACCGCAGTCGGTGTACGCGCAGCTGGTCAACATCGTCCAGGAGCGCCCCGACGGGAGGGGCGGGGTGGCGTCCTGCGACACCTGGGACAACGCCATCCTGCACACGACGGTGGACGCCGACGGCCTGCGGGTGCCGATGACGCTGGAGATGAAGCGCATCGCCCCGGGAGAGACCAACACCTGGTACGTCGAGGTGGCCGGAATGGAGGGCGGCGTCCGCTACGGCACCAAGGAACCGAAGACCCTTTGGACCTTTCGCCGGGACCGGGAGCAGTGGTGGCAGAAGACGGACCTGGGCTTTCAGACTCCGTTCAAGACCATCACCGGCGGCATCTTCGAGCCCGGCTTCCCCGACCTGATCCTGCAGATGTGGGCCGCGTTCATCGCCGAACGCGAGGGATTCCTCGGGGACCGGTTCGGCTGCGTCACGCCGGAGGAGGCCGTGGCCAGCCATGCGCTGTTCGCCGCGGCGCTGGAATCGCAGAGCGGGAACCAGGTGGTGAGCCTGGCGCATCCGTCATGACGGAGCAGAGGAGCGGAATCCTGGCCGGGGGCAACTGGATCGTCGACCGGGTCAAGATCATCGACCGATACCCGCAGCAGGACGGGCTGGCCCACATTCTGGAGCAGTCCAGCGGCAACGGAGGGTCTCCCTACAACCTGCTGAAGGACCTTTCCAGGCTGGGCGCCCCCTTCCCTCTCGCGGGGTTCGGCCGGGTGGGGGAGGACGAGGACGGGAGCTCCATCCTGGAGGACTGCCGGGCCAATGGAATCGATACCGCCCAGTTGCGGCGAACCGCGCAGGCCGCCACCTCGTACACCGAGGTGATGACGGTGAAGTCGACCGGCAGGAGAACGTTCTTTCACCAGCCGGGAGCCAACCGCCTGCTGGACGTCGGCGACGTCACCCTCGGCGCCTCCCGGGCCAGGATCTTCCACCTGGGTTACCTGCTCCTGCTGGAGGGACTGGATGAGGTGGGGACGGATGGGCGGACCGGGGCGGCCCGGTTGTTCCGGGAGGCGCAGTCCCTCGGGTTCAAGACCTCGGCCGACGTGGTGAGCGAGGACAGCGATCGCGTTCCCGCGGTCGTGAATCCCTCCCTCCCCGCGATCGACTACTTCTTTCTGAACGAGCTCGAAGCGGAACGGATCACCGCCGTCCCGACCCGCCGCGGACAGAGCGTCAGCTGGCGGGGGCTTTCCCGCGCCGCCGGGGTGCTGATCGACCGGGGCGTCCGCGAGCTCGTGTGCATCCACTCCCTGGAAGGTGTGCTGGCCCGGAGCGCCTCCGGCCGCGAGTACCGCCAGGCGAGCGTCGCCCTTCCGGGGGAGAGGGTGATCGGGGCGGTGGGAGCAGGCGACGCCTTCGCTGCCGGCGTGCTCTTCTGCCTCCACGAAGGCTCGGAGATCGAGGCTTGCCTCCGGCTGGGCGTTTGCGCTGCCGCTGCTTGCCTGTTCCATCCTGCCAGCTCGGAAGGTGTTCTGCCGTGGAACCAGTGCTTGCAGCTCGGCGAGACGTTTGGATTCCGGAGGTGACTCCCCCCGTGAATGACAGCGCGGCTTCGCAGGACCACGCCGGAGCCGCCCCACCTGAGGGGAACGGCGGCACGCCCGCGGGGTTGTAGACGGTGTCCCCGGTCGCGGATCCCGAACTCCCATGCGAAGACTCCCCCTCTTCCCGCTCCCTGTGGTGCTCTTCCCGGGCGCGCTCCTCCCGCTGCACGTCTTCGAACCGCGTTACCGGCAGATGATGGCCTACTGCCTGGAGAGGGACCGGCGCTTCGGGCTGGTCTACCACGACCCGGACCGCTTCGGACCGTTCGACACGGAGCCGGGGCGGGTGGGGTGCGTGGCCCGGATCGTCGAGTTCCAGCCCCTCCCGGACGGGCGCTCCCTGGTGCTCACGGAGGGGCTGGAGCGCTTCCGCATCGAGGACGGGATCGAGTCCGGCGCGCCGTACTTCGAGGCGCTGGTGGAGGAGTACCCGGACCTGGACGGGGCGCGGCGGGGGATCGTGCGGCGGCGGGAGGCCTCGGTGGAGCTCTTCCACCGGGTGCTGCAGGAGGCGCTCCACCACCCCGGCCCGCTCCCCCCCGTCAGCACCCGCCACGAGACCGCCTTCCGGCTCGCGCAGGCCGTCCGCATCGACCCGGCGTGGCAACAGGAGCTGCTGGAGACGCGGGGCGAGCGGGCGCGCCTGGACCGGCTGGACTTCCTCTTCCGGGCCATCCTGGACGGGGACGACCCACACGAAACCGACGACGAATGACCCGCTTCTTCCCGGACACCCGCACCCCGCTCTCGCGGCGGGAGCTGCTCCGCGGCGCGGCGGCGGCCGCCGCCGCGCTCGCCCTCCCCGCGCCCCTGGCC
>DASYWD010000418.1 GCA_035936415.1 Longimicrobiaceae bacterium | reverse complement strand
GGGCCGCCGGCCGCCGCGACCGCGAAGCTCCCCTCCGCGGGGAGCGCGCGGGGGGCGAGCACGTCCGCGGGGAGGCCGACCGCGCTCTTCACCACCAGCCGGTCGCCGTCCAGCAGCGCGACGAGGGCCACCGGGGCGCGGAGGACACGCGCCGCCAGCCGCGTGATGCGGTCGAATGCTTCTTCCGGGGGGGCGTCGAGAAGCCCGGTCCCGCGCAGCGGGCCGTGCCGGACGGGGACGTCGGTGCGCGGGAGGACTTCGAGCGACATGGGGGCCGGGCGCCGGGGGGACCGGGGAGGCGGGGCGGGAGGGCGCGGGCGGGTGGAGCGGACGCTCCCCGGGAATCGCCCGAAACTTGCGCCCGGGGTGCGGATCCCGCAAGGGACGCGGCGCTCTCCTCCCCGCCCGGCTTGACACGCCCGGGTGCGCCCCTAGTGTTGTAGCTTTCCCCCAGCGAACCCGATGCATGCGCCCATGTTCTCACCGGTCGTAGAAGACTACCTCAAGGCGGTCTGGGCGCTCCAGCAGACGGAGGCTCCGGTCTCCACCTCGCGCATCGCCGAGCGGCTGGGGCTCTCCCCCGCCGCGGTGACGGCCATGGTGAAGCGCCTGGCCGAGCAGGGCCTGCTGCGGCACGAGCCGTACTACGGCGTGCGCCTCACCGCGGCGGGGGAGCTGGCCGCGCTCCGCATCGTTCGCCGGCACCGCGTGCTGGAGCTGTTCCTGGTGGAGGTGCTCGGCTACGAGTGGGACCGGGTGCACGACGAAGCGGAGCGCCTGGAGCACGCCGCCAGCGACGAGCTGATCGAGAGGCTCGCGCGGCTCCTCGGCGAGCCGGAGCGCGACCCGCACGGCAACGCCATCCCCTCCGCGGAGGGGGAGATGGACCGCGCGCAGTACCCCGCCCTGGCCGAGGTGCAGCCCGGCGAGTCCACCCGCGTGCTGGAGGTGGAGGTGGAGGAGCCGGACCAGCTCCGCTACCTGGGCTCGCTGGACCTGTATCCCGGCTCGGAGGTGGAGGTGCGCAGCAAGCAGCCCTTCGAAGGGCCGATCTCCCTGGTCGTGAACGGGGAGCCGCAGGTGATCTCGCACTCGCTGGCCCAGCGGATCCGGGTCCACGCCGACGCGGAGGGGCCGGGGCGGCGGACCGAGGTCGCGAGGTAGCGCGGGAGGTGGCAGGCGACTTGCTGGCGATGCGGGTGGACCCTTCAACGGAAACGGACATGAACCTGCTCAGGCTCCTACTCGGCGGCGCGGCCATCGCCACCATCCTCGTCGCCTTCCGCGACTTCGACCATGACACCTGGCTCCCCCCGGGCGGCCGCGCGGCCACCGGCCTGGAGGGTGAGGAGGACGAGGAGCCGATCCTGGGCTACGACGGGATGGACCGCGACATGCTGATCCAGTGGATCCGCGACGCGCAGCTCGACGAGGACACGCTCATCCGCATCCACGAGTACGAGGCGGCGAACCAGCGGCGCGACCGGGTGATGCAGGCGGTGTCGGAGCTGCTGGGGGGGTAGCCCCGGCGAAGCCGGGGAGTGCGGGAGTGCGAAGTGCGAGGTGCGAAACGGCGCCCCGGCCGGGAGATCCCGGTGGGGGCGCCGTGTTTTCGTCGGGTGGCCTGGGGTTAGGCCAGCTCCTCGCGGACGATGCGGTTCAGTTCCTTGCCCTCGAACTGGCCCTTCACCCGGGGCATCACGGCCTTCATGACGCCGCCCAGGTCGGTCGCGCCGCCGGCGATCGCTTCGCGGACGTAGCCGCGGACCGCGTCCTCGCTGAGCTGCGGGGGGAGGTAGACGGTTAGGATGCGGGCCTCCTCTTCCTCCTTGGCGGCCAGCTCCTCGCGTCCCCCGGCCCGCATCTGCTCCGCGGCCTCGCGGCGGCGCTTGATCGCGGTGTTCAGCACCGGCTGCACCTCCTCGTCCGAGAGCTCGTGCCCCACCTCGATCTCCCGGTTGCGGAGGTCGGAGAGGAGGGTGGTCAGTACCGTGGTGCGCAGCTTGTCGCGCTCGCGGCGGGCGGTGTTCAGGTCGCCGCGGATCTGTTCCTTGAGGGCGGAACCGGCCATGGGACTCCCGGGTGGTGGGTTGCGTGGGCGGCGAACGGCCGCCGGGGCGAATCTAGCCGCTCGCGCGGCCGCGCTCAACGGCGGGGTACGAAAAGACGGAGGCGCGGCGGGGGATCCCCCCCCGCGCCCCGGC
>DASYWD010000417.1 GCA_035936415.1 Longimicrobiaceae bacterium | reverse complement strand
TGCCCGCTCCGCGGGCGGGGTGGACGCCCACAGGTGCACGTCCCGGAGCGACTGCCAGAGGACGAACCCGGTGGGGCCGTCGATTTCTTCCAGGATCGCGGCCCCGGCGAAGGCGTGTGCCGCGTGGCCGGGGAGCGGCGGGATGCGCCAGCCCCGGTCGGGACCCTGCGGGGAGCTCAGGTGCGGTCTGCGCGGCATGGGAAGGGAGGTGGAGGGAGGCGGGACCGGCGGCGGCCCGGTAGAGATACCTCCGGACCCATGCAATGGTTTCGGCCGGGGGAGGCGGGACCTTGAGCGCTACCCCGCCACCACGGCACCCCGCCGGGCGCGTACGGACGAAGATCGGGCGGCGGGCGGTCCGGCGGGGGGCGCTTCCGCCCCGTCTTCCACGCGGAAGCGCCCCGCGAGCGCCTGGAGCGCCGCCGCGGTGTGGGCCAGCCGCTCGCTGGCCCCGCTGAGCTGCTCCATGGAGGCGGCCTGCTGCTGCGTGGCGGAGGCGGTGTCGCCCGCGCGGGCCTCGGACGCCGCGGCGATCTCCTGGATGCGGAGCATGTCGCGACGCAGCGCGTCCATCGCCGCGGCGTGCCGCTTCAGGTCGGCGTCGATCCGCTCCACCCGCCCGGTGGTCGTCCCCAGCCCGGCCACGATGGAGGAGAGCGCCTCGCGCCCCCCCTCGGCCACGTCGCCGACGTCCCCCAGCCGCTCCGTCCCGGTCCCGATCCGCTCCCGCACCTCACGGATGGCGGCGTGGATCTCCGCCACGGCCCGGTCCACCTCGGCCGCCGAGCCGTCCGCCTGCGTCGCCAGCTTGCGCACCTCGTCCGCCACCACGGCGAAGCCGCGCCCCTGGTCTCCGGCGCGTGCGGCCTCGATGGCCGCGTTCAGCGCCAGCAGGTTGGTCTGCCGGGCGATCTCCTGGATGGCCGTCACGAAGCCGCTCACCTGCTGGCCCGCGGCCTCGAGCGCGCGCGTCGCCTCCGCGGAGCGCCGGAAGTCGGCCTCCATCTCCACCAGGAGCGAGGCCGCCCGCCCGGCCCGCCCGGCCTGCTCGCTCGCCTGCACCGCCAGCCGGCGGGCGTCTTCCGCGGAATCCGAGGCGCTCCGGCTGAGCGCCCGGCTCCCCGCCGCCACCTCCTCCGCCGCGGCGGTCCCCCGGCCCACCAGGGCGAGCTGCTGCCGGCTCTCCTCGGCCACGTGGCCGGTGGCGCCCCCGATGAACCCGGCGGATGCGAGCACCTCCTGCGCCGTGGCGGCGGTCTCGGACGCCAGCGAGGCGAGCGACCCGGCCTGCCCCTGGATCTCCCGCACCATCCCGCCCACCCGCCGCGACATGCTGTTGGCGCTCACCGACAGGAAGCCGATGTCGTCCAGCGTGCGGCTGGGGAGCTGCGCGGTGAAGTCCCCCTCCTCCATGCGCGCCATGGCGGCGCGCACGCGGCGGAGCCGGCGGGTGTAGGCCACCGGCCCGATGGTGGAGAGCCACCCGGTCCCCACCAGGAAGAGCCACTCCACCACGATCAGCGCGGTGGCGCCCTGCACGCCGTCGGCGGAGAGCCCCCAGGCGCGGGCCACCGGGTAGACGACCGCTGCGAGCGCCATCTCCGCCCGCGCGGCGCGCGGCATCCCCAGAGCGTATCCGCCGATGGCGAAGATCAGCACCGGGAGCACCAGGTACCCCTCGCGCCCCAGCCCCACGACCACGCCGCCGAGGATCACCGTGTCCACCGTGATGATCCCCCAGAACTGCCAGGGGGCGAAGCGGCCGCTGCGGAGCAGCCAGAGGACGGCCGCGTTGGCCGACAGGTCCACGGCGGCGAGGGCGAAGGCCAGGGTGTAGGGGATCGAGAGCGCGTCCGTCCACGTCCCCGCGAGCGACAGCGCCACGGAGAGGAGGGCGATCCACCAGCGCTTGGAGATGGCCTGGCGGTGGCGCGCCTCCATGACGAGGAGGCGCTCGCGCGCGAAGAGCTCCTGGTAGTCCCGGGGGGCAGCGTGCACGGAGGAACGGAGGGTGGGGGGACCGCGGACCGGATGTGCGGGGGTGCCGGAAGATGCCGGGGGCGCCGGCACCGGTCAACCCGGTGTCGGCGCATGATCACACGTTTGCGGACGCCTCGCGCAGAAGCCGCCAGGCCCGCGCCACGTGCTCCCCGGTGGTGCGGAGGTTCCCGACGGCGAGCCGCAGCGCGTAGCGGCCGCGGACGCGCGTGTGCGACAGGAACGCCTCCCCGGTGGCGTTCACCCGCTCCAGGATGCGCTCGTTGTACTGGTCCACCTCCGCCTCCGCCGCGCCGGGCGGGCGGAAGCGGAAGACGACCGTGCTGAAGGGGACGGGCGCGAGCCGCTCCCACTCCGGCGACTCGTCCACCCGGGCGGCGAACTCCCGGGCCAGGCGGCAGTGCTCCCGGATCCGTGCGGCGATCCCCTCCCGCCCGAAGTACCGCAGCGTCATCCACAGCTTGAGCGCGCGGAAGCGGCGCCCCAGCGCGGGTCCGTAGTCCATCAGGTTGACGGCGGCGCCGCCCTCGGGGGTGACGAGGTACTCCGGGAGGATGGAGAAGGCGTGCGCCACCCGCTCGGGGCGCCGCACGAAGAGCGCGGAGCAGTCCACCGGGACGAAGAGCCACTTGTGCGGGTTCACCACCAGCGAGTCGGCGCGCCCGCACCCGTCCAGGATCCAGCGCATCTCCTCCGCGACCGCCGCGGCCCCGGCGTAGGCGGCGTCCACGTGCAGCCAGAGCCCGTGCCGCTCCGCCACGTCCGCGATGGCGGGGACGGGGTCGACGCTGGTGGTGGAGGTGGTCCCCACCGTCGCCACCACGCAGAACGGCCGCCACCCCGCCGCGACGTCCTCCGCGACGGCGGCCTCCAGCGCGGCCGGGTCCATGCGGAACTCGTCGTCGGTGGGGATGCGGCGCGTCCCGGTGCGGCCGATCCCGAGCGTGACGCCCGCCTTCTCGATCGAGGAGTGCGCCTCCTCCGAGCAGTAGAGCCGGAGCCGGGGGAGGTCGCGCCCGCTCATCCCCTCCTCGCGGATGCGCAACCCGGCCTCCTCGCGCGCCGTGGCGATGGCGGTGAGGGAGGAGATGGAGGCGGTGTCCTGGATGTGCCCCCGGAACTCCGCCGGGAGCCCCATCATCTGCCGGAGCCAGTCGAGCGAGCGCTCCTCCAGCTCCGTGGGCGAGGGGCCGGTGCGCCACACCATGGCGTTGACGTTCAGCGCCGCGGCCAGCATCTCGCCCAGGACGCCGGGAGCGGAGCCGGTGATGGCGAAGTAGGCGAAGAAGTCCGGGTGGTTCCAGTGCGTGATCCCGGGCATGACGGTCCGGTCGAAGTCCCGCAGGATCTCCGACATCGGCTCCGGGCGCTCGGGCGCCTCCACCGGCAGCTTCGCCGCGGTCTCGCCGGGCGAGACCTGCGCGAGCACCGGGTACTTCTCCACGTCGCGGAAGTAGTCGGCGATCCAGTCCACCACGCCGTGCGCGTGGCGGCGGAACTCCTCCGGGTCCATGTCGCCGAAGCTGCTGGCGGTGTTTCGGGTGTCGCTCATGTACCGGGTGTCGGGTCGGTTCGAGATGTGGGGCCGCTCCGGAGCCGGGCCAAACGGCGGCCCGTCTCCTCCACGGGTCGCGGAGCCACCGGAAACGGCCCCGGTGTCTCCGCTCCGGCTCCGGGAGCCTCGCCAAACTTCCGGCGAGTCTCCCTCCGCAGAAGCTTTGAAGGGAACAGCGGGAACGGCGGCGGCCGGGAGCATCGCACTCCGCACTTCGCACTTCCGCACTCCGTCCCCTAACTTACCCCCGCACCCGCGCCGCCGCACCCGAACCGCGCTCCCGATGATCCGAGTCTCGCCCGACGTCCGCTCCGCCCTTGACGCCGGCCGCGCCGTGGTGGCGCTGGAGTCCACCGTGCTGGCCCACGGCCTTCCCCGGCCGCGCAACCTGGAGGTGGGGCTCGCGCTGGAGGAGGAGGTCCGGGCCGGCGGCGCCACGCCGGCCACGGTGGGTGTCGTCGCGGGGGTGCCCCGGGTGGGGCTCTCGGCGTACGAGGTGGAGCGCATGGCGACCGCCGAGGGTGTGCTCAAGCTCTCCACGCGCGACCTGCCGGTGGCCGTGGCGCGCGGCGCGGACGGGGCCACCACTGTGGCGGCCACGATATGGCTGGCGCGGGCGGCGGGGGTGCCGGTGTTCGCGACGGGCGGGATCGGCGGGGTGCACCGGGGGGAGGCTCGCGACGTGTCCGCGGACCTGACGGAGCTGGGGCGCACGCCCATGGTGGTGGTGTGCGCCGGCGCCAAGGCGATCCTGGACCTCCCCGGCACGCGCGAGGCGCTGGAGACCGCGGGGGTGCTGGTGGTGGGGTGGCGGACGGACGAGTTCCCGGCCTTCTACTCCGCCGCGAGCGGCCTCCCGGTGGACGTGCGCGCGGACGGCGCGGACGAGGTGGCGGCGCTCTGGCGCGCGCACCGGGAACTGCGGCTCCCCGGCGCGCTCCTGCTCTGCGTACCGCCCCCGGC
>DASYWD010000416.1 GCA_035936415.1 Longimicrobiaceae bacterium | reverse complement strand
CCGGGAGGGCGGCCTCCGGGCCGGCGAGGGCCCGCACCAGCTCGCGGACGCAGCGGTCGATGCGGGCGTAGCTCTCCTCGAACACCGCTTCCGGCTGCCGCCACGGGTCGCGCAGGGTGCGCAGGTCGATGGGGAGCGGATCCAGGTCGCCGAGCACGACGACGCCTCCCTCCTCCCGCCCGAAGTCGCGCCGTACGCTGCGGCGCTGGTCCTCGCCCATCACCACCACCAGCCCGGCGGTGCGCGCCAGCTCCCGCGTGAGGAGCGTGGCCCGGTGCGCCGTCAGGTCGATCCCCCGCCGCGCCGCCACCGCGATCCCCTCGCGCGGGGCGGGGCGCCCCGCCCCCACCATCCCGGCGGAGAAGACCCGGATCCCCGCCAGCTCCGGGGGGAGGGAGCGGGCGAAGACGGCCGCCGCGTACGGGCTGCGGCAGATGTTCCCGTAGCAGACGAAGACCGCCACGGCCGGGCGGTCCATCTCCCGCAGCTCGCGCAGCGCGGCCCGCCGGCGGCGCGGGTGGAGGAGTCGGTCGGGGAGGCGGCGCAGCTCGCGCAGCGCGGCGTACGCCCGCGTTCCCGCGAGGCGCTCCCGGACGTCGGTACGTGTGAAGGTCATTCGGAAAGGGGATGGAGGTGTGGGTCGCCGGCCGGTACGATAAGCGCCGGACACGGGGCGGGAACAGGGGGCCGCCCGTGTGCGCCGGGGCGTGGAAGATCCATGCCCCCCCGGCTCGCCGGAGGCCCCCGGGCGTCACACGTGTGGCGCTCCCGCGACACTCGGGAGCGGCCGGCGGAGGGCCGCGGAAGCGGAGCCGGCGCACGGCGGCCGCGCGGAAACGAGCGTGGCTTTTGCCGTCCCGCACCGCGCGGGCGTCCACCCGGCGGCCCCGGCGGGGGGATGCCCGGAACGGCACGGCGGGTGCTTCTGCAGACGCCGGCAACGACTCCACGCCAGCGCAGGCATTCTCGCCGCCCTCCGCTCCGGATCCCCCGGCGCGTGGCGGCCCCTCCGGGAAGGCACGATGAAGAACCGCATGCTTCTGGACCAGTGCAGGGACCACACCGCCGTGGCCGGCGTGGTCGGCCTCGGCTACGTCGGTCTGCCGCTCGCCGTGGAGGTCGCGCGCAGCGGCTACCGCGTCGTCGGGTTCGACGTGAACGAGGGCGTGGTGGCCGGGATCCGGCGCCGGGAGAGCCACGTCCTGGACGTCCCCAGCGAGGTGGTGCGGGCGTACGTGGGCGAGGGGCTCCTCACCGCCACCACCGACCTCTCGCGGCTGGGGGAGTGCGACGTGATCTCCCTGTGCGTCCCCACCCCGCTCAACAAGACCAAGGACCCGGACCTCTCCTACGTGGTCGCGGCCGGAAAGGCGGTCGCCGCGACCCTGCGGCCGGGGCAGCTGGTGATCCTGGAGAGCACCACCTACCCGGGCACCACCCGCGAGGTGCTCCTCCCCATCCTGGAGGAGAGCGGGCTGAAGGTGGGGAAGGACTTCTTCCTCTGCTTCTCCCCGGAGCGCGTGGACCCCGGCAACATCCGCTGGCAGACGCGCAACACGCCCAAGGTGATCGGGGGGGCGACGCCGGAGTGCCTGGAGGCGGGGCTGACCTTCTACAGCCGGGTGTTCGACACCATGGTCCCGGTCGAGAGCGCCGAGGCGGCCGAGCTGGTGAAGGTGTACGAGAACACCTTCCGGATGATCAACATCGCGCTGGCGAACGAGCTGGCGCAGGCGTGCGACCGTCTGGGCGTGGACGTCTGGGGG
>DASYWD010000415.1 GCA_035936415.1 Longimicrobiaceae bacterium | reverse complement strand
ATGGTCCCGGGGACGTTCGTGCGCCTGGAGGCGCTGCCGCTGACGGCCAACGGCAAGCTGGACCGGCGCGCGCTGCCGGCGCCCGACTCGGCCGGGGAGGAGCGCGGGTACGAGGCGCCGCGCACGGCGACGGAGCACGCGCTCGCCTCCGTCTGGGCCGAGGTGCTGCGCGTGGAGCGCGTCGGCGTGCACGACAACTTCTTTGAGCTGGGGGGGGACTCCATCCTGATGATCCGCATGCACCCCCTCCTGCAGGAGCGCCTCGGCCGGGGGTTGTCGCGCGTCGAGCTCTTCCAGCACCGCACCCTCGCCGAGCTGGCCCGGCACCTGGACGGGGGGGACGCCGCTCCGGCTCCCGCTCCCGCCCGCCGTCCCGCCGGAGCCGCCGATGGCGAGGCGGTGGCGGTGGTGGGGTTGGCCGGGCGCTTTCCCGGTGCCGGCGGGGTGGAGGCGTTCTGGCGCAACCTGCGGGCGGGGGTGAGCGGGATCACCGTGTTCAGCGACGAGGAGCTCCTGGCCGCGGGCCTGGACCGGGCGCGGGTGGCGAACCCCCGCCTAATCCGCGCGGCCGGCGTCCTGGAGGACGTGGACCTGTTCGACGCCGGCTTCTTCGGCCTTTCCCCACGGGAGGCCGCGGTCCTCAACCCGCAGCACCGCCTCTTCCTGGAGTGCGCCTGGGAGGCGGTGGAGAGCGCCGGGTACGACCCGGTGCGTGCCCCGGGGCGGGTGGGCGTCTTCACCGGGTCCGGCCTGAACGGGTACTGGATGGACGTCGCTTCGCACCCCGCGCTGGTCGAAGGCGCAGGGGCGACCCAGGTGGAGCTGGGGAACGACAGCGAGTTCCTCCCCACGCGCACCTCGTACGCGCTGGGGCTGGAGGGGCCGAGCCTGAACGTGCAGACGGCCTGCTCGTCGTCGCTGGTGGCTCTCCACCTGGCGTGCCGGAGCATCCTTTCCGGGGAGTGCGAGATGGCGCTGGCCGGCGGCGCCACCCTCAACCTGCCGCAGGTCGGCGGCTTCCTGCACCAGGACGGCGGGGTGATGTCCCCCACGGGCCAGTGCCGCTCCTACGACGCGGAGGCGCGCGGCACCGTGGCCGGGAGCGGGGTGGGCGTGGTGGTGCTGCGCCGCCTCTCCGACGCGCTGGCCGCGGGCGACACCGTCTACGCGGTGATCCGCGGCAGCGCGGTGAACAACGACGGCGCGCGCAGGGCCGGCTACACCGCGCCGCGGCGCGACGGCCAGGCGCGGGTCATCGCCGACGCGCTGGCCGCCGCGGGCGTCCCCGCGGAGAGCATCGGGTACGTGGAGGGGCACGGCTCGGCGACGGAGCTGGGGGACCCCACCGAGGTGGCCGCGCTGACGCGCGCGTTCCGGGAGGAGACCGCGGAGCGGGGCTTCTGCGCGCTGGGGTCGGTCAAGTCGAGCATCGGGCACCTGGACGCGGCGGCGGGGATCGCCGGGCTGATGAAGGCGGTGCTCGCCCTGTGGCACAGGGAGATCCCGCCGAGCCTGAACTTCCAGCGGCCGAACCCGGCCATCGACTTCGCGGAGAGCCCCTTCTACGTGAACACGGCGCTGAAGCCGTGGCGGCGCAGCGGCGCGCCGCGCCGGGCCGGGGTGTCGGCGTTCGGGATCGGCGGGACCAACGCGCACGTCGTCCTGGAGGAGGCGCCCGCCGCGGCGCGCGGCAGGGCGGACCCCTCTCGCCCCCACCAGCTCCTCCTCCTCTCCGCCCGGAGCGCCGCGGCGCTGGAGGCGGCGACCGACCGGCTGGCGGAGCACCTGCGCCTGCACCCCGAGCAGGCGCTGGCGGACGTGGCCCACACGCTCCAGGTGGGCCGCAGGCACTTCGCGCACCGGCGCGCCGTGCTCTGCGCCGGCCGCGGGGAGGCCGTCACGGCGCTGGCCTCGCGCGACCCACGGCGCGTGACGGGCCGCCTGCGGGAGCGGGAGGACCCCGCCGTGGTCTTCCTCTTCCCCGGGCTCGGCGACCACTACGACGGGATGGCGCGCGGACTGTACGCCACCGAGCCGGTCTTCCGCGACGAGGTGGACCGCTGCGCCGCGGTCCTCGCCCCGCTCCTGGGGATGGACCTGCGCGGGGTGCTCTTCGCGGACGCCGCGCCCGACGAGGGGCGGAGCGACGGGACCACGGACCTGCGGCGGATGCTGGGCCGCGATGCGGCTCCGGCGGGGGCGGACTCCCCGCTGGCGCGGACGGAGGTGGCGCACCCCGCCGTCTTCGTGGTGGAGTACGCCCTGGCGCGGCTGTGGATGAGCTGGGGCGTGCGGCCCGCCGCGATGATCGGCCACTCGCTGGGCGAGTACGTGGCCGCCACGGTCGCGGGGGTCCTGTCGCTGGAAGACGCGCTGGCGCTGGTTACGGAGCGGGCGCGGCTGGCCGGGGCGCTCCCGGCCGGGGCCATGCTCGCCGTGCCGCTCGCCCCGGACGAGCTCTCGCCGCTCCTGGCGGAGGGGCTCGCGCTGGCGGCCGTCAACGCACCCGCGCTCTGCACCGTGTCCGGGAGCCCGGAGGGCGTGGCGCGGCTGGAGACGGAGCTCTCCGGGCGGGGAGTCGCATGCCGGCGGCTGAACGCGTCCCACGCCTTCCATTCGGCGTGGATGCAGCCGGTGGCGGAAGCGCTGGGCGACACGGTCCGCCGGGTGGAGCTGAAGGCGCCGACGATCCCGCTCGTCTCCAACGTGACGGGGACCTGGATCACCGCGGAGGAAGCGGCCGACCCGGCGTACTGGACCGGGCACCTGTGCCGCACGGTGCGCTTCGCGGAGGGGATCCGGGAGGTCCTCCGCGAGCCCGGCCGCCTCCTGCTCGAGGTGGGCCCGGGGCGGACGCTGGGCACCTTCGCGCTGCAGTCCGGCGCGGTGGAGGGCACCGTCTTCGCGTCGCTGCGGCACGCGTACACGCGGGTGGGGGACGGCGCCTTCGTGCTGACCACGCTGGGGCGGCTCTGGGCGGCGGGGGCGGAGATCGACTGGGAGGGGTTCTGGGCCCGCGAGCAGCGCCGCCGCGTCCCGCTCCCCACGTACCCGTTCGAGCGGCAGCGCTTCTGGATCGACCCCCTCCCCCGGCCTCGCGACGGAGCCTCCCGGGCCCGGCACACGCCGTGGCGGGAGGTCCGCCCGTCCAAGCGGAGGTCCCCGGTCCCGCTCCACCCCCGGCCCGACGCCGCGGCCCCGTACGCGGCTCCCGTCACGGCCACGGAGCACCGGATCGCCGCCGTCTGGAGCGAGGTGCTCGGCATCGGCCAGGTCGGCGCGCACGACGACTTCTTCGCGCTCGGGGGCCATTCGCTCCTCGCCACCCAGGTGCTCTCCCGGGTGCGCGAGGCGTTCGGGACCGAGCTGACCCTGCGCGAGATGTTCGAGCACCCCACCGTCGGGGCGCTCGCCGCGCGCGTGGACGAGGGACAGCACGCGGCGCGCGCGCTCCGGCTTCCCCCCCTGGTCGCCGCGCCGCGCGCCGAGGGCGAGGAGGTGCCGCTCTCCTTCGGGCAGGAGCGCTTCTGGGTGCTCGCGCAGGTGGAGCCCGACTCGGCCTTCTACAGCGTGCCCGCGGCGCAGCACGTGCGCGGCGCGGGGCTCGACCCCGCCGTCCTGGAGCGGGCGCTGAAGGAGATCGTGCGGAGACACCAGATCCTCCGCACGGTCTACCGCGAGCGGGGGGGCATCCCCGTGCAGGTGGTCACGCCGGTTCCGGACCGCGTGCTGGAGCGGGTGGACCTGGTCCACCTCCCGGCGGGGGGGGGGGGGGGGGGGGGGGGG
>DASYWD010000414.1 GCA_035936415.1 Longimicrobiaceae bacterium | reverse complement strand
CGTCCGACCCGTCCGCGGCTCCTCGGGACGCCCATCGACCGACCCGACCCCACGCAGCCGGAGCTGACCCCGCCGGGGGGGCGCACGACTCCCCGGGACACGACACGGAACCGGATCCGATGAACGGCTCGCGCCTGGCGTTGACCGCCCTGGTGGTGCTCCTCGCCGTCCTGCACTTCGTCCTGCGCGTCGGCCTCGGGCTGGGCGAGCTGGTCCCGGACCTGATCGTGGTGGCGGTGCTCCTGGCCGCGCGGCAGATACGGCCGGGGTGGGCCGCCGGGGTGGGGCTCCTCCTGGGGATCCTGGAGGGCGCCGTCGTTGCGCTCACCTTCGGGGCCAGCGCGCTGGCGCTCACGATCGTCGGCTACCTGGGCTCCCGCACGCGGGACGTGTTTTCCGGTGGCGGGCTGGTCTTCCTCGCGTTCTACCTGTTCGCGGGGAAGTGGCTCTACGACATCCTCCTGCACCTGATCCTGCTGGCGGACGCGAACCCGGGTCCGGCCTCCGCGCTCCTGCTGATCTCGCCGCTGACGGCGCTGTACGTCGCGGCCGCGGGGCTGGTGGCGTTCACGGCCTATCGCACGCTGTCCTGAGCCGTACCGAACCGAAATGAAGCGCGTTCGCGCCATCCGGCTGGGCGACCCGGCCCTGTTCTTCCTGGTCGTGGGGCTGTCCATCTTCGGGATCGCCATGGTGTACAGCGCCGGGGTGCTGGACGTGCCCTCCTCGCTGGTGACGGGGATCTGGAAGCAGCAGCTCCTCTGGTTCGTGCTGAGCCTGCTGGCGATCCCCTTCGTCCTCCGGGTGCCGGTGACCTGGCTGGAGTGGGCGGCGCAGCCGGCGTACGCTCTCGCCCTGGTCCTCCTGGTGCTGACGCTGGCCATCGGCGGCGGAGCGGGGACGGCGGAGAGCTCGGCGAGCTGGATCCAGGTGGGCCCGGTGCGCCTGCAGACTTCCGAGATCGCGAAGGTGGCGGTCATCATGATGCTCTCCCGGGTGCTCGGGGAGTGGCGGGAGGCGCCGCAGAACCTGTTCGCGCTCTGGAAGCCGCTGGCGGTGGTGGCGGTCCCGATGGGGCTGGTGATGCTCCAGCCGGACCTTGGCACCGCGCTGGTCTTCGGGTCGATCCTGATGTGGTCCCTCTTCTGGGCGGGGACGCCGCTGAAGACGCTCTTCCTCCTCTTCAGCCCGGTCATCGGGCTCTTCCTGTCGATCAACCCCTGGATCTGGGGAGCGTGGATCGTCGTCGTCGCCTTCCTCCTCTTCCGCTGGAGGGTGTACCTTTCGGAGGCGGTCACCGTGCTGCTGGTGAACGTCGCGGCGGGGACGGTCTCGTGGATGCTCTGGGCGTCGCTCAAGCCGTACCAGAAGAACCGCTTCCTGGTCTTCCTGGACCCCTCGGTCGATCCGCGCGGTGCCGGCTACAACCTGATCCAGTCGCGGGTCGCCATCGGGAGCGGCGGCTGGTTCGGGAAGGGCTTCACGGAGGGGACGCAGAAGCGCCTGGCCTTCCTCCCGGAGCAGCACACGGACTTCATCTTCTCGGTGGTGGGCGAGGAGATGGGGTTCATCTTCGGGGTGGTTCCCGTGCTCCTGGCCTTCGGGCTCATCTTCTGGCGGCTGGTGCGGATCGCGGAGCGCTCCTCGGACCCGTTCGCCAGCCTGGTTCCGTTCGGCCTGTTCGGGAGCTGGTTCGCCCACGTCCTGGTGAACGTGGGGATGGTGGTGGGAATCATGCCCATCACCGGGATCCCGCTCCCCTTCGTCAGCTACGGCGGCTCCTTCCTCCTCGTGAACGTCCTGGCGATGGCGATGGTCCAGCGCATCGCGGCCGAGGCACGACGATGACGCCCGCCCCTCCAGACACCCGGATTTCCGATCATGGCCTGGTTCCGTAAGCCGAAGACGCCCCTGCAGGCCGCGGATCGCCGCGACATCCCGGCGAACGTGTGGGAGAAGTGCCCCTCGTGCGGGGAGATCCTGTACCGGGAGAAGCTGCGGGAGAACTGGAACGTCTGTCCGCAGTGCGGTCACCACCTCCGGCTCTCGGCGGCGGGGTACGTGGCGCTGCTCACCGACGAGGGGAGCTTCCGCGAGCACGACCGCAACCTGCGCTCGGGCGACCCGCTGGAGTTCGTGGACCTCAAGCCGTACCGGGAGCGCCTGGCGCAGGCGGAGCGCAAGAGCGCCCACGGCGACGCGGTGATCACGGGCGCGGGGGCGCTGGAGGGGATCCCGGTGCTCCTGGCGGTCATGGACTTCGCCTTCATCGGCGGCTCCATGGGCTCGGTGGTGGGGGAGAAGATCGCCCGCGCCGGGCTGCAGGCGCTGGAGCGGAAGGCGCCGCTGATCGTGGTGTCTGCGTCCGGAGGGGCGCGGATGATGGAGGGGATCTTCTCCCTCATGCAGATGGCGAAGACCTCCGCGGTGCTGGCGCAGCTCGACGAGGCGGGGCTCCCGTACATCTCCATCCTCACCGACCCCACCACCGGCGGCGTGACGGCGTCGTACGCCATGCTGGGCGACGCGAACCTGGGCGAGCCGGGGGCGCTGATCGGCTTCGCGGGGCCGCGGGTGATCGAGCAGACGATCAAGCAGGAGCTGCCGGAGGGCTTCCAGCGCTCGGAGTTCCTCCTGGAGCACGGGATGCTGGACGCCATCGTGGACCGCCGCGCCATGAAGCGCGAGGTCGCCCGGCTGCTGCGCCACATGATGGGGATCCCGGCGCCGGAGGAGTACGCCGGGGCCGCCTCCGGGAACGGAAACGGGGCGTGACGCCGGGGGAGGACCCCCTCGCCTGGCTCTACGGCCGGGCGACGGGGGGGATCCGCTGGGGGCTGGAGCGGACGGAGGAGCTGCTCGCCGGTGTGGGGGATCCACACCGGCGTTTCCGTTCCGTGCACGTGGGCGGCACCAACGGGAAGGGCTCCGTCGCGGCGCTCTGCGAGTCGGTGCTGCGCAAGGCAGACCCGGGGCGGCGTGTGGGGATGTACACCTCGCCGCACCTGGTGCGCTTCGCGGAGCGGATCCGCGTTCAGGGCGCGCCGGTGGACGACGCGCTCCTCGCGCGCTGTGTCGAGCGGCTCCGCCCGGACATCGAGCGCACGGGCGCCACCTTCTTCGAGGCGGCGACGGCGATCGCGTTCCTCTGCTTCGCGGAAGCGGGGGTGGAGGTGGCGCTGGTGGAGGTGGGGCTCGGGGGGCGGCTGGACTCCACCAACGTGGTGACGCCGCTGGCGGCCGCGGTCACGAACGTGGCGCGCGACCACACCGAGTTCCTGGGCGACACGCCCGGCGAGATCGCCTGGGAGAAGGCCGGGATCTGGAAGCCGGGCGTCCCCGCCGTCACGGGCGAGACGGACCCCGGCGCGCTCCGGGTGCTCCGCGAGCGCGCCGACGCCGTGGGCGCGCCGTTCCGCGCGCTGGACGAGGTGGCGAGCGTGGAGGACGTCCGCGTGGCGTCCTCGGGGACGACGTTCCGGCTCGGCTCCCGGGCCTGGGGCGAGCACGAGGTCCGGGTCCCGCTCGTGGGCGCGCACCAGGCGCGGAACGCGGCGCTCGCCGCGGAGCTGCTGGCGCTCCTCCCCCACGGTCTCCGGCCTGCCTGGGAAGACGTGGAGCGCGGCTTTGCGGCGGCGCGCTGGCCCGGGCGCTTCCAGGTGGCGGAGCTTCGCGGCACCACGTTCGTGCTGGACGTCGCGCACAACCCCGCCGGGGTGGCGGCGCTCGCGGCGACGCTCGACGCGGTGGAGCTGCCGCGGCCGCTGGTGCTGGTCGCCGGGATCCTCTCCGACAAGGAATGGAGCGAGATGCTCCCGCCGCTCCTGGCGCGCGCCGACGCGGCGATCCTCACCGTCGCGCCCACCGCTCCGGAGGAGCGGCGATGGGATCCCGCGGGCGTGGCTGCCGTGCTCCCGCCCGAAGTGCGGATCCCGGTGCGCGTGATCCCGGCGCTGGAGGCGGCAATCTCTCGCGCGATTACGTTGGCGCCGTACGGCACGGTGCTCGTCACCGGGTCGGTGCACACCGTCGGCGATGCGCTGCCTCTGCTGGGGTTGCCGGGGCTCTGAGCCGCGGCGGTCGGGGGCGGGGGTGGCACTCCGGAAAAAGCCAAACTCGCTGCGCTCGGACACAAGGCTTTTTCCTCCGACCACCCCCGCCCCCTCCCTGCGACCCTCCCGGTACGAGTGCCAGGCGCCCTGCAGTTCATCCCCTCTCCCAAACTTGGGAGAGGGTGGCTCTCAGGCCGCCGGGTGAGGGCCGCCGTAGCGTTCCGCACTTTCGCGTTTCCCGACCCCGGCCTTACATTGCCGGGCTATGGCAAACTTCAGCGCACTTCCGGGATTTCGGGAATTCTACCCTGACGAGTTCGCCGTCCGCGCGCACGTCGTGAACGCGTGGCGCGAGGTGGCGCGGCGCTACGGCTTCCAGGAGTACGACGGGCCTCCGCTGGAGCCCCTGGAGCTGTACGTGGAGAAGTCCGGGCCAGAGATCGTTCAGCAGCTCTACAACTTCAAGGACAAGGGCGATCGCGCGGTGGCGCTCCGGCCGGAGATGACCCCCACCCTCGCGCGGATGGTGGGGGCGCGCATCGGGGGGATGCGGAAACCGGTGAAGTGGTTCTCGATCCCGCAACTCTTCCGCTACGAGCGGCAGCAGCGCGGGCGGCTCCGTGAGCACTTCCAGCTCAACCTCGACATCATCGGCGAGGAGGACGTCCTCGCCGACGCCGAGCTCCTGGCCGCGGCCATCGACATGCTGCGGGCGCTGGGGCTCACGGCGGACGACTTCGTGGCGCGGATCTCGGACCGGCGGCTCCTGCGCGCGCTCCTCCTGGACGCGGGGGTCCCGGAGGACCAGCTCGTGCTCGTCTACAACATCGTGGACAAGCTGGAGCGGGAACCGAGGGAGGCGCTCTCCGCCCGGCTCTCCGGGGAGGCGGGGCTCGGCGCGGACGCGGTCGACCGGGTGTTCGCCATCTTCCGGCACACGGACTTCGACGCGGTGCGCGAGGCGTACGGGGGCCGGGAGAGTGTCGCGCCGGAGATCGAGCGAGTGGGGCAGCTCTTCTCGCACCTGCGAGCGATGGGGCTGGGCGACTACGCGCGCTTCGACCTCACCATCGTGCGGGGGCTCGCCTATTACACGGGGACGGTCTTCGAGCTGTTCGACGTGCGGGGGGAGCTGCGCGCCATCTGCGGCGGTGGACGCTACGACGACCTGCTGAAGCGCGTCGGCGGGGTGGACGTGCCGGCGCTCGGCTTCGGGATGGGGGACGTGGTGCTCACGGAGCTGCTGCGCGACCGGGGGCTCCTCCCGGACACGTCGCACGCGCTGGACTACTACCTGATCGCGGTGGGGCCCGAGCAGCGCGAGGCGGTGCTCCGGCTGGCGCACCGGCTGCGCGACGCCGGGCGCTCCTGCGAGTACTCGTTCAAGCAGCAGGGGGTGGGGAAGCAGTTCAAGAACGCCTCCGCGCTCGGGGCGCGGCGGACGGTGGTGCTCGGCCCCGACGAGGTGGCGGAGGGTCTCGCCGCCGTCAAGGACATGGCGAGCGGGGAGGAGACCCGGCTCCCGATCGAGGAGCTGGCCCGACCGTGAAGCC
>DASYWD010000413.1 GCA_035936415.1 Longimicrobiaceae bacterium | reverse complement strand
CGCGAAGCCGTTGAGCGCGGCCTCGTAGACGTAGCGCGGCTCCACCCCGGCAATGGCTGCCACGGAGCGGGGGTTCGCCCCCTCCTTCAGCACCACGATGTACTGGTCCTGGATCGCCCCGGAGGCGGCGGAGAGCACGGGCGCATCCGCTTCGGGCGACGTCACGGGCGTGCGGGTCTCGTCCGCGCAGGCGGCGACGGCGAGCGGGAGGAGCAGGGCGAGCTTCTTCATGCGGGTACTCCGGAGTCGGGGTTTGGCACTGCACCGCCCATGGGGACGCCCACGGAGCCGGCTTCTGGCGGAAACTAAAAGCACGCCTCGGGCCAACCGCACCAAAACAGTAAACCGTTGCTGCAGGCCACCTTGGCCCGACTGGAGCAAACGGATGGACGAACCATTCTGGTGCGACCCGCCCGAACGTGCACCACAACGGTGCACCGTTGTGGTGCACTACGTGTCGCTCACCGGCGCACCGGAATGCACGTGCGCGCGCCGCGGCGGGGCGCCCGTTGCTTGACACTCCCCCGGCCCGCGGGCTACGCTACGCGCTCCGTTGAACCGCCGGAAACCGAGGTCTGCCATCATGTCGTACCACCGCCAGGACGCGCTGGACTACCACAGCTCCGGCCGCCGCGGCAAGATCGCCGTCGTCCCCACCAAGCCCGCCAGCACCCAGCGCGACCTGTCGCTCGCCTACTCCCCGGGCGTGGCGGAGCCGTGCCGCGAGATCGCGCGGGACCCGGAGGAGGTGTTCCGCTACACCGCGCGCGGCAACCTCGTCGCGGTGGTCTCCAACGGGACCGCCGTGCTGGGGCTGGGCGACATCGGCCCGCTGGCGGCCAAGCCGGTCATGGAGGGGAAGGGCGTGCTCTTCAAGCGCTTCGCCGACATCGACGTGTTCGACCTGGAGGTGGGCTCGCCGGACCCGGACGACGTGATCCGCTTCTGCGAGCTGCTGGAGCCCACGGTGGGGGGGATCAACCTGGAGGACATCTCCGCCCCGGCCTGCTTCTACATCGAGGAGGAGCTGAAGCGGCGGCTGGACATCCCCGTCTTCCACGACGACCAGCACGGCACCGCGGTGATCTCCGGGGCCGCGCTCCTGAACGCGCTGGACGTCACCGGCCGGGCCATCGACCGGGTGCGCGTGGTCTTTTCCGGCGCCGGGGCGGCCGCCATCGCCACCGCGGAGCACTACGTCTCGCTGGGAGTGCGGCGCGAGAACGTCTTCATGGCGGACCGGAAGGGGATCGTCCGCACCGACCGCGACCCGGCCGACACGGACCCGTACAAGGCCCGCTTCGCGCAGGACACGGAGCTGGAGACGCTGGCCGACGCCATGGTGGGGGCCGACGTCTTCGTGGGGCTCTCGGTGGCGGGGGCGGTCACGCCGGAGATGGTCCTCTCCATGGCGGAGCGCCCCATTGTCTTCGCGCTCGCGAACCCGGACCCGGAGATCACCCCGGAGGAGGTGGCGCGGGTGCGCCCCGACGCCATCATGGCGACCGGGCGGACCGACTACCCCAACCAGATCAACAACGTCCTGGGCTTCCCCTTCATCTTCCGCGGCGCGCTGGACGTGCGCGCGCGCACCATCAACGACGAGATGAAGATGGCGGCCACCCGCGCGCTGGCGGAGCTGGCGCGGCAGGACGTGCCGGAGTCGGTGGAGCGGGCGTACGGCGACGAGCGCTTCCGCTTCGGGCCGGACTACCTGATCCCCAAGCCCTTCGACCCGCGGATCATGCTCTGGGTGGCCCCCGCGGTGGCGCAGGCGGCCGTGGACACCGGGGTGGCGCGCCAGGCGCTGGACCTGGACGCCTACCGCGGCGAGCTGGAGTCGCGGCTGGGACGGCGGCGCGAGGTGATGCGCGACATCATGAGCCGTGCCCGCCGCGACCCGCGCCGCATCGTCTACCCCGAGGGGGAGAACGAGACCATCGTCCGCGCCGCCGCGCTGGCGGTGCAGGAGGGGATCGCGAAGCCCATCCTGCTGGGCCGCGCCGAGCGGATCCATGCGCGCGGGGCGGAGCTGGGGATCTCGCTGGCCGGGGTGGAGGTGGTGGACCGGCTGGGCGACGAGGAGCGGCTGGAGCGCTATGCGCAGCGGCTCTGGGAGCGGCGCCAGCGAAAGGGGATGACGCTGGCCGACGCCCGCGGCGAGGTGCGCCGCTCCGTCACCTTCGGGTGCATGATGGTGCTGGAGGGCGACGCCGACGGGCTGGTGGCCGGCGAGGACATGTACTACCCGGAGACGATCCGCCCCGCGCTGCAGGCGGTGGGGACGGCCCCCGGCGTGTCGCACGTGGCCGGGCTGTACATGATGGTGCTGGAGCGGGAGATCCTCTTCTTCGCCGACACCACCGTGAACATCGACCCGGACGCGGAGACGCTGGCGGAGATCGCCCGCCTGGCGGCGGGGTTCGTCCGCTGGCTGGGGATCGAGCCGCGGGTGGCGATGCTCTCCTTTTCCAACTTCGGCTCGGTGCAGCACCCGGAGTCCGACAAGGTGCGCCGGGCCACGGAGCTGGTGAAGGCGGCGGACCCCGCCCTCGCCGTGGACGGCGAGATGCAGGTGGAGAACGCCGTGGTCCCGGAGCTGCGCGAGAAGGGGTACCCCTTCAGCACCCTCAAGGGCGCGGCGAACGTGCTGATCTTCCCGGACCTGAACTCCGCGAACATCGCATACAAGCTCATGGCGCGGCTGGGCGGGGCGGAGGCCTTCGGCCCCATCCTGCTGGGGATCGCGCACCCCATCCACGTGCTGCAGCGCGGGAGCGAGGCGGTGGAGGTCGCCAACCTGACCGCCCTGGCCGTGGTGGACGCACAGTCGCGCAAGCCGGCCCCCCAGATCCCGCTGGGGATCGGCTGAGCCGGATGGCGGCGGACACGGTCCGCATCCGCTACCGGCGCCTCCCGGACCGGGAGCAGCTCTTCGAGCAGGCGCTGGTGGAGGACGCGGGGGAGCACGTGGTGACGCTCCTGAAGGCGGCGGGGCTCCCCCGCCCCGTCCGGGCCGCCGGGCGCGTGGTCCTGGAGCCGGGCGCCCCGGTGGTCTGGTTCACCTACCGCGGCGACGTCTGGCACGACGTGGGCCGCTTCCACCTCGCGGACGGCACCTTCACCGGGTGCTACGCCAACGTCCTCACCCCCGTGGGCATGCGGGGGAGCGAGTGGGAGACGACCGACCTGGCGCTGGACGTGTGGTCCGGCGCCGACGGCGCGGTGGAGGTCCTGGACCGCGACGAGTTCGACGAGGCGGTGCGGAACGGCTGGCTCGACGCCGGCACCGCGGCGCGCGCCCTGGCCGAGGC
>DASYWD010000412.1 GCA_035936415.1 Longimicrobiaceae bacterium | reverse complement strand
TGGGCGCGGCCGCCGCCGGAGTCCTGGCGACCGCCGTCCCGGCGGCCGCGGAGGAGTTCCCGGCGGGCTTCACCCGCCCGGTGCGCACGCCGGAGGAGGCGCTCCAGGCGCTCCGCGAGGGGAACGCGCGCTTCGCCCGCGGCGGCGTCACGGAGCCCAACCGCAACCTGGCGCGGGTGCGCGAGGTCGCCCCCAAGCAGACGCCCTTCGCCTCGATCCTGGGGTGCGCGGACTCGCGGGTCCCGGTGGAGCTGGTCTTCGACCAGGGCTTCGGCGACCTGTTCGTGTGCCGCGCGGCGGGGAACATCGTCACCCCGGAGATCCTGGGGAGCCTGGAGTTCGGGACGCTGGTGCTGGGGAGCAGGGCGCTCGTGGTGCTGGGCCACAGCGCCTGCGGCGCCGTGAAGGCCACCATCGCCGGGGATCCGGTCCCGGGGCAGATCAGCGCGCTGTACCAGCACATCCAGCCGGCCGTGGACGCCGCGGGCCCCGACCTGGACGCCGCCATCGCCGAGAACGTGCGCATCCAGGCGCGCCTGCTCAGCCGTGCGTCGCCGGTGATCGCCGGCCTGGTGAAGGAAGGGAAGCTGAAGGTGGTGGGCGGCGTGTACGACCTGGCGAGCGGCCGGGTGACGTTCCTGGAGGGGTAGGGACGGCAGGAAAGAGCCGGCTGCAGCGAGGCGCCCGCACCGGGATTCCGGTGCGGGCGCCCTCGTCGTACCCTGTCCGCGAGCACGGCTGAAGCCTACTTTCACCCCATGCCGTCGCTCAAGTATCACCAGCTCTACTACTTCTGGGTCGTCGCGCGGGAGGGGAGCATCGCCCGCGCGACCCGGAAGCTCCACCTCACCCAGCCCACCATCAGCGGCCAGATCCGCGAGCTGGAGCGCACGCTGGGCGAGCGCCTGTTCGCGAAGAGCGGGCGCAACCTGGTGCTCACCGAGATGGGGCACACCGTCTACCGCTACGCGGAGGAGATCTTCACGCTGGGCCGGGAGATGGTGGAGACGGTGCAGGGGCGCCCAACGGGGCGGCCGCTGCGCTTCGCCGTGGGGATCTCGGACTCGCTCCCCAAGCTCACCACCTACCGCCTGATCCGCCCGGCGCTGGAGCTTCCCGACCCGTTCCGGCTGGTGTTCCGCATCGACAAGACCGAGCGCCTCCTGGGCGACCTCTCCATCCACGCGCTGGACCTGGTGCTGGCCGACGTCCCCGCCCCGCCCACGGTGCAGGTGCGCGCCTTCAGCCACCTGCTGGGGGAGAGCGACGTGACGGTGTTCGGGACGGAGTCGCTCGCGGAGCGGTTCCGCCCTGGCTTCCCGGGCTCGCTGGACGGCGCGCCCTTCCTGCTGCAGACGGAGAACACGGCGCTGCGCCGCTCGCTGGACGGCTGGTTCGCGGAGGAGGGGATCGCCCCGGAGGTCGTGGCCGAGGTGGAGGACGTGGCGCTCCTGCAGGTGCTGGGACAGCAGGGGATGGGACTCTTCGCCGCCCCCTCGGTGGTGGAAGCGGAGGTGCGGAGCGCGTACGGGGTGGCGAGGGTGGGGCGGCTGCAGCGGGTGCGCGAGCGCTTCTACGCGATCTCGGTGGAGCGCAGGATCACGCACCCGGCGGTGATCGCCATCTCGGAGGCGGCCAGGAGCGGGTTCTTCGCGGAGGAGGAGGGGGGCGAGCCCCCGCCGGGAGATCCCGGCGGGGGCT
>DASYWD010000411.1 GCA_035936415.1 Longimicrobiaceae bacterium | reverse complement strand
CTGGCGCACCCGCGGGCTGCGCCCCGTGCTGCTCGGGAGCGACACGGGGGAGCGGACCCGCCGTGAGCTGCGGAGCGCCGCGCCGGACGTGCCCTTCATCGACCTGGTGGGCGCCACGACCCTCACGCAGGCCGCGGCGGTGCTGGACCACTGCGCCGCGAGCGTCTGCAACGACAGCGGGCTGATGCACCTGAGCGCCGCAGTCGGCGCCCCCACGGTGGCGCTCTACGGCATGACCGACCCCGAGGTGACCTGGTGCCACGGACCGGAGCACCGGGTGGTGCGGCGGCTCGACTGCCGGCCCTGCTACTCCATCGCGCCCGAGGTGCTGGCGGCCTGCCCCCACAAGCGGTGCCTGACCGACCTTCCGGTGCAGGCGGTGGTCGCGGCCGTGGTGGAGCTCGCGGAGCGCGGCTCCGCCCGGCCTCTGGAGGCCCTGCGGCCCTCCGGCTCCGGGCCGGCGGCGGCGCATGCATAGCTCCGTGGCGGCGGGAGGACGGGCCTGATGTGCGGGATCGCCGGCGTGATGGTCTTCGACGAGGGGCGCTTCGCGGTGGACGACGCGTACCTGACGGCCATGCGCGACACCATGGTCCACCGCGGGCCGGACGGCGGGGGAAACTGGATCTCGCCCGACCGGCGGGTGGGCCTCGCGCATCGCAGGCTCTCGATCATCGACCTCTCCGCGGCGGCCGACCAGCCGATGTCCAACGAGGACGGGAGCGTCTGGCTGGTGTTCAACGGCGAGATCTACAACCACGCCGAGGTCCGCTGCGAGCTGATGCGTCGGGGGGGGCACACCTGGCGGACGGACCACTCCGACACCGAGGTCATCCTCCACGCCTACGAAGAGTGGGGGATCGAGTGCCTGCACCGCTTCCGCGGGATGTTCGCGCTCGCGCTGTGGGACTCGCGCACGCGCGACCTGTGGCTGGTGCGCGACCGGATCGGGGTGAAGCCGCTCTACTACAGCGTGCACGACGGGCGGATCGTCTTCGCCTCGGAGATCAAGGCGCTGCTCCGTGACCCCGACCAGAAGCGCGCCATCAACGAGCGCGCTCTCTACGACTTCCTCTCGTTCCTGACGACCCCGGCTCCCGAGACGCTCTTCGCGGGGATCCGCAAGCTGCCGGGGGGCACCTGGCTGCGGGTGCGGGAGGATGGCACCATCCGGGAGCAGCGCTACTGGGACGCCTGGGACAACGCCCGTCCCCTGGAGGGCATGAGCGAGGAAGAGGTCGCCTCGCGGGTACTGGCGGAGCTGGCGGAGTCGGTGAAGCTGCGCAAGGTGAGCGACGTGCCGGTGGGGGTGTTCCTCTCCGGCGGGATCGACTCCAGCACCAACGCGGCGCTCTTCTCCGCCGGCGACGGGGGTGCCGTCAAGACGTTCACCATCGGGTACGAGGGCGAGTACACCTCGTACCAGAACGAGCTGCACCACGCCCGCCGGATGGCGGAGGTCGTCGGGGCCGAGCACCACGAGCGGCTGCTCACGGTGGACGACCTGATCGACTTCCTGCCGGAGATGGTCCGCCTCCAGGACGAGCCCATCGCCGACCCGGTCTGCGTGCCGCTCTACTACGTCTCCAAGCTGGCCCGCGACGCCGGGGTGGTGGTCTGCCAGGTGGGGGAGGGGGCGGACGAGCTGTTCTGGGGGTACCGGAGCTGGAAGACGCACCTCAAGCTGCAGCGGCTGGACGGCCTGCCGGTCCCGCGGGCGGCCAAGCGCCTGGGGCTGCGCGCGCTGGAGTGGAGCGGGCGCGCGGACACCTGGCAGTACGAGATGCTCCGCCGCGGCGCGGCCGGCGTGCCCATCTTCTGGGGCGGGGCGGAGGCGTTCACCGAGGCGCAGAAGCGGCAGCTCCTCTCACCCGCGTTCCGGGAGCGGTTCGCCGGGTACACCTCGTGGGAGGCCATCCGCCCCATCCGCGAGCGCTTCGAGGCGAACGCCTGGGAGCCCTCGCCGCTCCACTGGATGACATACCTGGACCTCAACCTCCGCCTCCCGGAGCTCCTGCTCATGCGGGTGGACAAGATGAGCATGGGGGTGAGCCTGGAGGGGCGGGTGCCCTTCCTCGACCACCGCTTCGTGGAGCTGGCGCTCAGCATCCCGCAGGAGATGAAGACGCGGGGGGGCGTGAGCAAGCACCTGCTGAAGCGGGCGGTCAGGGGCGTGATCCCCCAGGAACTGATCGACCGGAAGAAGCAGGGGTTCGGCGTCCCCATCCACGAGTGGTTCCTGGACCGCCTGGGGACGCGCGCGCGGGAGCACCTGGACCGCTTCTGCGACGAGACCGGCATCCTGGACCGGGGCGCCGTCAACCGCCTGATCGACCGTAAGCAGGGCGACCAGGCCTGGTTTCTCCTCAACCTGGCTCTCTGGTGGGAAGAGTACATCCGTTGACGTCCGGGCCGGGTGCGGCGGGCGAGGGGCGCGAGGAACTGGACCTCGTCTACGTGCTGGTGGACCCCGAGTTCGCCCTGGACAACTCGCCGGTGTTCCAGTCGCAGATCCTCGACTGGGTGCGCCTGCAGCGGCAGGGCGGCCTGCGGGTGGGGATCGTGTGCAGCGTCGCCGACGCGGGACGGTTCGAGCGGCTCGTCGCGGTGACGCTGCGCGAGCACGGCGTTCCCTACGTGACCTTTCCGGACGGGTCGCTCCGCCAGAACCTGGCCCGCGGGGCCCGGCTGCTGCGGCGGTTCGTCCGCGAGCACCGCGCCGGGCACGTGTACGCCCGGGGGATCTGGGGCGCCTACGCCCACTGGCTGGCGTTCCCGCTCGGCGGGCCCCCGCTGGCGTACGACTTCCGCGGGGACCTGGTGGCCGAGGCGGAGATGCGCGGCGCCTCGCCGCTGCGGCAGGCGGTCCTCCGCGCGCTCTGCCGGGGCGCCTTCGCGCGGGCGAGCACGCTGCTCTGCGTCTCCACCCCCGCGGCGGAGATCCTGGCGAGCGAGTACGGGAAGCCGGGCGCGGTGGTGATCCCCTCGGGGGTGGACGCTGACTGGTTCCGCGGCTTCCAGGAGCGCCGACGGGAGATCCGCGAGACGCTGGGGGTCGGCGAGCGCGACGTCCTCCTGGTGTACGCGGGCGGGCTCAACCCGTACCAGATGCTCCCGGAGATGCTCCGTGTCTGGAACGGGCTCAAGGAGCTGCCGAACGTCCGCTTCCTTCTCCTCCTGGCCCGGCAGCAGCCGACCGCCGGCGAGCGTCCCGAGCTCACCGGGGCGTCGGAGATCCCCGGCCTGGTGACGCTCTCGGTCCCGCGGCACGAGGTCCCCGGATACCTGGCCGCCGCCGACGTGGGCTTCCTGCTGCGCCAGGAGCACCCCCTCAACCGGGTCGCCTCGCCGGTGAAGTTCGGGGAGTACCTGTCGTCGGGGCTCGCGATCGTGGCCTCGCCCGGGATCGGCGACATCAGCCGGATCGTGGAGGAGCACGACCTGGGGATCCTGGTGCGGCCCGGGGACACGGAGAGCGCCGTTTCCGCCTGCGCCCGCCTGGTGGCGCGGGTGCGCGACGAGCGCGAGGCGTTCCGGCGGCGCGCGCTGGACGCGGTGATCCGCGAGAAATGGGACTGGAAGGCGCACCTGGGGCTGTGGAAGGGGATCATCGCGCCCGGGCGCGGGGCGGGACCGGCCCGGCAGTCGCCGGCGCAGCGCTCCGCCGTGTCTCCCGAAGCCGTCTAGCGGTGTCCCCGCGAGGGGTGCAACTCAAGGCGGTTTCAGGATATATTGCGGGTCTTCCGCCCCGGGGCCCGCAGGCAGGGTCCCGGGGCGGCGCTCGACTCACCTCCGGGACCGCGCCGCGTCCTCCCGGAGCCGTCGCCGTACGAGCCGCCCGCTTTCCCTGATTCGTTGAGCATTCTCCCCGCGCGTGACCACCGTGGCGCCTGAGACCCGCGACCGACCGGCCCCGGCGACCGCCTCGCCCGGCTCCGGTCTGCCGGCCCTCGTCCTCCGGGCGCGGGCGCTGCCCCGCCGCGCGCTGGTGCCGCGGGCGCTGCGCTACGTGCGGCGGCGCATCGTCACGGCGGTGGAGCGCCGGCGCGACCTGGGCGCTCGCACCTACCTCGCCGCCGACCCGGCGGCGAGCGGTCCCCTGCTGACGTACTTCGCGGCGCCGGACGCAGAGGCGCTTCTCCCGCACGGGGAGCAGCTCGCCGCACTGGCCGCCCACTACCTGGACCACCGCTTCGACCTGCTCGGGTCGGGGTGGGTGCAGGTGCGGCGCGGAACGGTGTGCCGGGGAGTTGCGGGGCATCGCTACGGTCCCGGGCCGGCCGTGGCGCCGGACGCGGAAGGGCGCTGGCTGGCGGGGCTGCTCCCCGCGGGGAACCTGCGCGAGGGGCAGCGGATCTGGTCGCTGGTGGACCCCGGCTACGAGCCCATCGACTGGCAGCTCGACTTCAGGAGCGGCTACCGCTGGTCCGAGCGGACCTGGTCCGCGGACGTGCCGTACGGCCATCTCCCGGGCGTGGACGTCAAGGTCCCGTGGGAGCTGGCGCGCATGCAGCACCTGCCCCAGCTCGCGCTCGCGTTCGCCCTGGCGGGTGAGGGGGGTGCCGCTCGGCACGGCTTCCGGCCCCCGGAGGAGTACGCGCGGGAGTTCCGGAACCAGGTGCTCGACTTCGCCGCGACCAACCCCCCGCGCTTCGGCGTCCACTGGCGCTCGTCCATGGACGTGGGGATCCGCGCGGCCAACCTGCTGGCGGCGCGGGACCTGTTCATCGCCGCGGGCGCGCGCTTCGACGACGCGTTCGAGGCGGTGTTCCGGCGCTCGCTGCTGGAGCACGGCCGTCACGTGGTCCGCCACTTCGGGTGGTCGGACCAGCCGCGGGCGAACCACTACCTGTCGCACGTGGTGGGGCTCCTCTGGGTGGCCGCGTACCTCCCGCGCACCCCCGAGACGGACGCGTGGCTGGCCTTCGCGGCCCAGGAGCTGGTCGTGGAGGTGGAGCGGCAGTTCCACCCGGACGGCTCCAACTTCGAGGGCTCCACCGGATACCACCGGCTGGTCGGCGAGATGGTGGTCTACTCGACCACGCTGGTGCTGGGGCTCCCGGCGGAGAAGCGGCGCGCGCTGGCGGAGTACGACCACCGGCTCGTCCGGACCCGTCCCCGCGTTCGGCCGGCCCCCCTCCCGCTGCACGCGACGGACGGCGGCGATCCCACCCCGTTCCCGGCAGCGTACCTGGAGCGGCTGGAGCGGATGGCCGAGTTCACCCTGCACGTCACCAAGGCCGGCGGCCGGGTGGCCCAGGTGGGGGACAACGACAGTGGGCGCTTCTTCCGCCTCCTCCCCGCCCACGCGCGGATGACGGTCCGCGAGGCGCGCGAGCGGTACGCGCACCTGGAGGGGTACGCGGAGCTCCCGGACGAGGCCGCGTACTGGGACGAGCAGCCGCTCGACCACCGGCACTTCGTGTCCGCGGCGAACGGCCTCCTCGGCCGGACCGACCTCGCCGCGTTCGCGGGGCCGGGCGTCGAGCAGCGGGTGGTCGCCGGCCTGGCCCGGGGGGCGCGGATCCCCTCCAGCGGGTCCGGCCGGACACGCGCGGAGTCGGTCCGGGTGCCCGAGCACGATGCCCCGCTTCCGGCGGGCGCCCCGCTGCGCCACGAGACGCGCCTCCGCTTCGACGGTCCCGACCTGCGGACCGGGCTGCGGCTCCTGGCCTACCCGGACTTCGGCCTGTACCTCTTCCGCTCCGACCGGCTCTTCCTCGCGGTGCGATGCGGCTCCATCGGACAGGAGGGGAACGGGGGCCACGCGCACAACGACCAGCTCTCCGTGGAGCTGGCCGTGGACGGGCGCGACGTGCTGGCGGACCCGGGAAGCTTCCTCTACACGGCGCTCCCGGAGCTCCGCAACCGCTATCGCTCCGACCGCGCGCACCACGCCTTCCGCTCGCGCTCCCGCGAATCGGCGGGGCTGGGCGCGGGGCTCTTCACCCTCGGCGGGGATCCGCGGGCGCGCTGCCTCCGATTCGACGAGGCGGGCTTCGTGGGGATGCACACGGGGTTCGGCTTCCCGGTGGTGCGCCGGGTGGAGGTGCACGCCGACTCGGTGCGGGTGGAGGACCGGGTGTACGCCGCGCCGGGGACCGACGTCCTGCCCTTCTACCTGTGGACCGGCGAAGGGGACGTCCCCTTCTCGCCGGGCTACGGAAAGGTTCTGCGCGAGCCGTGATCCCGTACCGAGCTCTCGGCCTGCTCTTCATCCTGGACCAGCTGCTGCTCCCCATGCCGCACATCGCGGGGATGCCGTTCAAGCTGACCTACCTCTTCCTCGGAGTCTGGCTGGTCGACCTGGCCGGCAAGAAGCTGGTGCGCGAGGCGGATGCCCGGCGGTACCAGGAGTTCCTGCGGGTGGCGCTGTACTTCCTGGGCATAATCGCGGCCGCGGTGGTCGGGGAGCTGTGGACCGGTACCCGCATCCGCGTCCCCGACCACGGCGAGACGTACCGGAGCATCGCGATCTACCTGCTGATGCTCCTCTCCTTCGGGCTGGGGCTCTCGGCGTACCAGTTCAGGATGCGGTGGCTGCTCCACCTCCTGTACGTGAGCGTGGCGGCGAACCTGATCGTGGTCTTCTTCGGGAGGTACTTCCCGGGGCTGGTGCTGCTGTACTACGACGCGACCACCACCGGGGCGGACGTCTTGGACGCGTACCGGCCGCGGGGGCTCCTGGGGAACCCGAACGTGTCGATGCTGCACGTCAACCTGGTGATGCTCTTCGTCGTGATCGCCCAGATGAAGGGATACCTGGAGCTCGGCGTGCAGCGCGCGGTGATCACCCTCGCGCTGCCCATCGTCACCGCGCTGGTCCTCGCGACCCGCACGGAGCTGCTGGTGTCCATCATCCTGGGCGCGGCGCTGCTCAACTCCATCGCCCGGCAGCGGGGGAACCGCCCTGCGCAGCGCCTCCTGATCGGTGGGGCGGCCCTGGTCTCGGCGGGGCTGCTCTTCGTGGCCGTTTCGTTCGTCGCCGCCAACAACGAGCTGATCCTGACCGGGCTGGAGCGGGTGACGAGCACGCGCGGAGCGCTCCTGGACGTGGCGGACCGGAACAGCTCCATCCTGCGGCCGCTGCTGGTGTGGGAGATCGTGTACGCGCGCTTCATGGACTCGCCCTTCTTCGGGACGGGGTTCAACCGGGCGCAGTTCTGGCCGTACAACTACTCGCCGCTGTACTACCACAACGACTGGTTCCGCGTGCTGGTGACCTCCGGGCTCGCCGGGTTCCTCCTCTTCGTGCTCCTGGTGCGGAGGATCTGGACCGTGGCCGGAGGGATCGCCGTGCTCCCGTTCTTCCTCCCGGCGCTCACCAACACCTTCATCCTCGCGATCCCGGCGAGCATGTTCTACTTCTTCATGATCGGGGTGATCACCGAGCGGAGGCGCCTGGGGGAGGCCCCGCAGGCCCGGCCGGTGCCGGCCGCCGCCCCCGTGCCGCAGCCCGTCTCGTGAGGCGCCGCGTGCAGGGTCCGGCAGGGACGACGAGGTATGTGCGGGATCTGCGGCGTCGCTGAGCGCTCCGGCCGCGCGGCCGACGAGCCGCTCGCCCTGGAGATGACCTCCCGGCTCGCGCACCGCGGGCCGGACGACCGCGGCGTGGCGGTCCGCGGGGGCGTCGCCCTGGGGCAGACGCGTCTGAGCATCATCGACCTCTCGGAGGCCGGCCACCAGCCCATGTCGTCTCCGGACGGACAGGTGACCCTGGTCTACAACGGCGAGGTCTACAACTTCCGGGAGCTGCGGGCCCGGCTGGAGTCGCAGGGCGCCGCCTTTCGCGGCCGGTCGGACACGGAGGTGGTCCTCGCGGCGTACCTGGCCTGGGGGCTGGACGCGCTCCCCCTCCTGGACGGGATGTTCGCGCTGGCGGTCTGGGACGGGCGCAACGGGGAGCTGCACCTGGCCCGCGACCGCTTCGGGATCAAGCCGCTCTACTACCGCGCGGAGGGCGGCTCGCTCGCGTTCGCCTCGGAGATCAAGGCGATCCTGGCCGGGGGCGCGCCGCGCGAGGTGGACTGGGAGGGGCTCCACGAATACCTCTGGTACGGCAACGCGCTGGGGGAGAACACGCTCTTCCACGGGATCCGCCGGGTCCCCCCGGGCCACCGCCTCACCTGGGGGCCCGACGGGCTGCGCGTCGCGCCGTTCTGGCTGCTGGAGGACGTCCCGCCGGTGGCGGACGACGTGGAGACGGCCACCGCCGGGGTGCGGGAGCGGCTGGAGGGGGCGGTCCGCTCGCACCTGGTGAGCGACGTCCCCGTAGGCGTCTTCCTGAGCGGAGGGATCGACTCCTCGGCCATCACGGCGTTCGCTTCGCGGCATCACGGCGGGCGGCTGAAGACCTTTTCCGTCGGGTTCGACTTCGACCGCGGGGTCAACGAGCTCCCCCGGGCGCGCCGGGTGGCCCAGCACTTCGGGACGGACCACCGCGAGCTCCACGTGGCCGGCGCCGACATCCGCGGGGTGGTGGAGCGGCTGGTCCGCTGCCACGACGAGCCGTTCGGCGATGCCGCCAACATCCCGCTCTACCTCCTCTGTGAGCAGCTTGGCGGGGAGGTCAAGGTGGTCCTCCAGGGCGACGGCGGCGACGAGCTCTTCGCGGGGTACCGGCGCTACGAGATCCTGGCCCGGGAGCGCTCGTGGCGCGCC
>DASYWD010000410.1 GCA_035936415.1 Longimicrobiaceae bacterium | reverse complement strand
GGGTGGACCAGCGGGTCCTCCTCCGCGAACACCGGCTCCTCGGGGATCGGGACCGGGGCGGGCGGGGGCGCCTCCGCCTCCCACTCCAGGCGCTCCGCCAGGCGCAGCGCCAGCTCGGCGTCGCCAGGCTCCGGCTCGGCGCCCTCGCGGAGCCCGCGGACGCGGGCGGCGAGCTCGTGGAACGCCGCCGCCAGCTCGATGGAGATCCGGTCGCGGCGGCGAAGCTCCGCCACCAGCTCCGGGGTGGGGAGCTCGTCCGGGGCCAGCGCCCGGAGCCGCACCTCCAGGGGTACGTGGGGATCGTCGCGGAGGATGCGCCGGAGCGACGCCTCCAGCGCCCCGAAGAGCTGCACGATCGCCGTCCGGCGCGCCTGCGGCTCCGCCGTCCCCGCCCTGAGCACGTCGGCCGCCCCGGACGCCTTCCGGAGCGGCTTCAGCGACGCTTCCCCTCCACCGTTGCTCACGCCCACGCGCACCTCCCGCGGCAGCAGGTCCCCACCGGGCCGGATCCGCCCGCCCCCATGCAAGGAGCGGGCTCCGGGCCCGGAGGCGGCTACTCCTCGATCTCCAGCAGCCCGGCGCGCGCGCTCCCGCGGAGGAACGACTCCGCGTCGTCGCAGGGGACCCGCTGCCCCGTACCCGCCCGCGCCGCCTCGGCCGAGCGGATCATGAACGCCGCCAGCGAGTCGCCGGGGTGCGGGGAGGCGTCGCGCATGGCGCCCACGATCTCGTCCCAGCTCCCGGAGAAGACGCGCCCCTCGGAGGTGCGCACCCGGTGCGTCCCGGTCCCCACCGCCGCCGGGAGCGCCAGCGGCTGGGCGGCGGGGGGAAGGGCGCGGACCAGCGCCTCCACCTGCCCCAGGCGCGCCAGGGCGCGCTCGGCCTGGTCCTCGACGTCCGCCTCGAAGGCGGCCTCCACCTCGGCCAGGAGGTGCTCGATCTCGTCCGGCTCCCCCTCCAGCTCCTCCAGCCGCTCGCGCCAGGCGGCGAACGCCTCGTCCGTCTCCGTCCACCCGTCCAGCGAGCACTTCAGGTCGATGTAGCGCCAGACCGAGAGGGTGTCCCAGTGCTCCTGCGGGGGGACGCGCTCCAGCTCGCGCAGGGCGCCCGCCGCGTCGCTCCGGTCGTACAGGAGGTGCGCCAGGTAGATGCGCGCCTCGTGCAGCTCCGCGTCCAGCCGGAGCGCGCGGCGCAGCTCGCGGCGCGCCCCGATGTCGTCGCCGAGGGCGTGCAGGGTGTACCCGCGCGCCGCCGCCACCTCCGCGCTGTCGGGGTGCGCCGCCACCAGCGCCGTGAAGCGGTGCCGGGCGTGCGTGAACAGGGCCTCCCGGTAGAGCGCGCGCCCGATGGCCAGCCCGATCTCGAGGTCTTCGGAGAGCCCCATGGCGTCGATCCGGCCGAAGGAGCGGAGCGCCCCCTCCACGTCGCCGAACTTGAGCAGCGTCTCGCCGAGGCCCACCCAGGCGTCCTCGTACTCGGAGTCGATCTCCAGCGCGGTCTCGAACGAGCGGCGCGCCCAGGCGTACTCCTCCCGGGCGATGCGGACGTACCCGATCCCCACGTGCAGCAGCGCCGAATCCGGATGCTGCCGGACGCCCTCGCGGAGGACCTCCAGAGCAACCTCGTACTCGCCGGACTCGTAGAAGCGGTGCGCCCGCTCGTCGAATTCTTCCGAGGTGAGGAACGGATTCGCCATCGATGCGCTTTATCCCTGCGTGATGTTCTCGGCCCCGCGCGGTCCCGCAGGTCGTGCGGGAAACGCCGCTTACGAATATAATCGGGGCCCCCGCGGCGACCAACCCCCGCACCGGACCCGATCTTGCGCCGGCCCGTGCGCGAGGGCATCTTGCACCCGCGTCCCGACCCGGAGGAGCCATGTTCAACTTTTTCCGTAAGCGCCTGAGCGCGGAAGCCCGCCGCAAGCTCCTGATCGCCGCCGCGCGCTCGGAGGAGGCGATCATCGACACGCACGTCGCGAACGCGCTCGACCTCCTGGACGACCTGGGGGACGAGGTGAGCTCCGACCGGGCCATCGAGATGTACGTCGACATGATGTCGCTGGGCGAGACCGTCGCCTCGGTGGTCACCAACCGCGTCCTCGCGCAGATGGAGAGCACCTCGCCCCGCGGGGTGGTGGTGCGCGGGCGCCGCTTCGAGAACGTCTTCCGCGAGCCGGAGAAGCAGGAGCCGCGCAGGCGCGAGGGGCGCACGCGCCGCTGACGGCGCCGCTCTCCCGACCGGAGCCCCGCGCGGGCCGGCCCCAAGGGCCGGCCCGCGCTGCGTTTCCCCGGCACCGTCCAGTTCCCGTACACCCGCCGGAAGCCGTTCCCCCACAAGCACCTGGCCGGAGACGGCCGCCCCGGCGTACAGGAGCCGGACACTTCCGGCTCCTCCCGCCCGCGCCGCCCGGCTGCACGTAAGTCGCTGCTCGACAAGAAGCTGTGAGCTGAGGACGGAGGTGGACCGCCGCTTGCCCGAAGAGGGGCCGGACGGTTCCCCTCCAGCCCCAGAAGAAAGCGATGATCTCCCAGGCCACCCCCATGCACCGCCACGCCCCCTCCCCGGGCATCCCACTGCTGGTGGGGAACGAGGTACAGCGCCCGCACCGACCCGGAGGGACGGCCCATGTTCCACGGTAGAGTGCTGGTCGTGAGCGACCGCCGCGAGGTGGTCGACGAGCTCGACCCCGTGATCCGCGCCGAGGGGCACCTCACGCTCACCGTCCCGCACGGCGGAGAGGCGCTCAGCGTGTTCGAGCAGGGGATCATCCCCGACCTGGTGATCACGGACCTGGGAGGGACCGCGCCGCTGGAGGGGATCGGCTACCTCCGCCGCTTCCGGCAGCTCAACCAGCTCGGGCAGCACCTGGTGGTGGTGGAGCCGGGGGCGCCGTTCACCGGCACCACCACCTGCGGGACGGCCGGACCGGCGTTCCGGATCGAGCCGTTCAGCGTCCTCCCCCGTCCGCTCGACCCCGAGCAGGTGCGCGGCTCCATTGCGGGAGCGATCGACCGGATCCGCCAGGACCTGCAGTCGCTGCGCGGCGAGATGTTCCGCGAGACGGCGCGGCTGCAGCGGGCGATCCGCGAGGCCCAGCTGGAGATGGTCACCGCCCTGGCCATGACCATGGAGGCCAAGGACCCGTACATGCGCGGCCACTGCGTGCGGGTGGCCGAGCTGTGCCGGGAGGTCGCCCGGGAGCTGGAGCTGGACGACGCCGCGGCGGAGCTGGTGCACACCGCCGCCATGCTGCACGAGATCGGGAAGCTGGGCGTCTCGCTGGACCTGCTGCACAAGACCGCGCCGCTCACCCCGGCCGAGCTGGAGCAGATCCGCTCCCACACCCGGGCCGGGGCGCAGATCGTGGGCGCCGTCCCCTCGCTCCGGCGGTTGGCGCCGCTGATCGAGCACCAGTACACCAGCTACGCCGAGCTCCCCAGCCGCATCCCCCCGGACACCCCGGAGTTCCTCCTCGCCGGGATCCTCCGGGTGGTGGACACCTACGACGCCATGACCTCGGACCGCTCCTACCGCGAGACGCTGCCCCGCGAGCTGTGGGAGAAGGTGCTGCGGAGCCGCGCCGGGAGCGAGTTCCACCCCGACGCGGTGACGGCGTTCTTCCGGGTGGAGCGGCGGATCGGGACCGCAGGGAGCAGGGTGTAGGGACCGGCAACGGCGGACCCCCTCCCCCCGCCCCCCCCGCAATGGGGAGGGGAGCACGACAAACGGCGCCCCCGCCGGGATTTCCCGGTGGAGGCGCCGTTCCGCACTTCGCACTCCCGCACTCCCGCACTCCCGCACTCAGTTCCGCCCGACGTCCTCCAGGCCGAAGAGGCGGATCTTGTTGTGCAGCGTGGCGCGGGAGATCCCCATGGCCTCGGCGGCATGGGTGCGGTTGCCGTCGAGCATGACGAGCGTCCGCTCGATGTGCCGCCGCTCCACCTCCTGCAGCGTCATCACCGTCTGGTGCTCGCGCACCGGGGCGGCGGAGGGGGACGGGGTGCGCACCTCGGGGGGGAGGTGCTCGGGGAGGACGGCCTCCTCGCCGGGCGAGAGCACCAGCGCGCGCTCCAGCACGTTGCGGAGCTCGCGCACGTTCCCCGGCCAGGCGTAGGCCAGGAGCAGCTTGAGCGCCGCGTCCGACAGCCGGGGCGCCCCGCGCGGGTGGGTCGTCCGCAGCTCGGCCATGAGGCGCCGGACCAGGTCCAGCAGGTCGTCGCGGGTCCGCTCGCGCAGCGGCGGGAGGGTGAGCGGGAGCACGTTGAGGCGGTAGAACAGGTCCTCGCGGAAGCGCCCCGCCGCCACCTCGGACTCCAGGTCGCGGTTCGTGGCCGCCACCAGGCGCACGTCAACCTCGATCTCGCGGGTCCCGCCCAGGCGCCGGAAGGTCTTGCGCTCCAGCACCTTGAGCAGCTTGGGCTGGAGGTCCGCCGCCAGGTCGCCCACCTCGTCCAGGAAGAGCGTCCCCCCGTGCGCCACCTCGAAGAGGCCGCGCTTCATCGTCTTCGCGTCCGTGAAGGCGCCCTTCTCGTGCCCGAACAGCTCCGAGTCCAGGAAGTTGGCCGAGAGCCCGGCGCAGTTGACCTCCACGAAGGGGGCGCGGGCGCGCGGCGAGTGCGCGTGCAGCATCTGGGCGACCCACCCCTTCCCCGTCCCGCTCTCCCCCAGCAGGAGCACCGTGGTCCCCTCGGAGGCGGCCAGCAGCTCCACCTGCCGCGCCATCTCGCGCATGCGCGGCGAGCTCCCCAGCGTGGAGGTGCCGCGCCCCTCCGCCAGGCGCGCAACGAGGGTGCGGTTGGCGCGGCGCAGCTCCGTCTTCTCCAGCGCCTTCCCGGCGGCGGCGGCCAGGTGCGCCAGCTCCACCGGCTTGGTGAGGAAGTTCTCCGCGCCCAGCCGCATGGCCTCCACCGCGGTCTCGATGTCGCCGTGCCCGGTCAGCATCACCACGGTCGCGTCGCGGGCGGCGAGCACCTCCAGCACGTCCATCCCGGAGATCCCGGGGAGGTGCAGGTCCAGCAGGACCAGGTCGGGCTGCGACGCCTCGTAGAGGCGGAGCCCCTCTTCCCCGGTCATCGCCCGGAACACCTCCCACCCGGCGCGCTCGAAGTAGCGCCCGAGCGAGCGGATCACGTCGGGCTCGTCGTCGATCAGGAGGATGGATCGCTGCATGCGGCTGGCTTCGGGCGCTTCCGGAGGGGGCGCGGGGGCGCGGGGCGGCTGCGGATGAGAGTATCGGCGGCTGCCCCCCGCGGCTTGACCCGGCCCGTGGCGCCTAGCCTGCGAGGTCCCCCACCGGGGCCCGGCGGGCCAGGCGGACCATCGACACCCGGCGCTCGTCCACCGCCTCCACGCGCAGCTCCATCTCCCCCTCCCCCGACGGGACCGCCACCACGTCGCCCACCACGGGGACGCGCTCCAGCGCGCCGAACACGTACCCGCCGACGGTGTCGAAGTCCTCCTCCGGGAGCGCGACGCCGAAGCGCTCGTTGACCTCGGAGATGGAGGCGCCGCCGTCGATCAGCACGTCGCCCTCCGGGGTGGCGGCGAACTCCGGCTCGGCCACGTCGTGCTCGTCGTTGATGTCGCCGACGATCTCCTCCAGGAGGTCCTCCATGGTCACCATCCCGTACGTCCCCCCGAACTCGTCCAGGACGATGGCGAGGTGCACGCCCTGCTGCCGGAACTCGGCCAGGAGGTCGTCCACCGGCTTGGTGTCGGGGACGAAGTACGGCTCGCGCATGATGGCGCGGACGTCGAACGGCCCGGCCGCGGCGTCGCGGCCGCGCAGGAGCGGGAACAGGTCCTTGGTGAGCACCACGCCCACGATGGAGTCGATGGAGCCCTCGTACACGGGGAAGCGGGAGTGCCCCTCGGCCACCACGACGTCGAGGAGCGCCTCCAGCGACACGTCCGCCGGGACGGCCGCCATCTCGGTGCGCGGCGTCATCACCTCTCGCGCCACCGTGTCCGAGAACTCGAAGACCCCGTGGATCATCTCGCGCTCGTCCTCCTCCACCACCCCCTGCTCGGAGCTGCGCGCCACGAACATGCGGATCTCGTCGGGGGTGTACACCAGCGGGTGGAAGCCGCCCGACACGCCGAACGGGCGGAGCGCGGCGGGGACGAGCCGGGCGAGCGGCCAGGTGAGCGGGCGCAGGAGCAGGCCGAAGAGGCGCAGCGGCCCCAGCGTGAGGCGGGCCACCGCCGCGGCGCGTCCTCCGGCCAGGAGCTTGGGGACCTGCTCGCCGAGGGTCGCGTGCAGCAGCACCGCCGCGCCGAGCGCCAGGGCGGCGACCGCCCCGTCCGGAAGCGCCCCGGCGAGCCATGGGGCGTCGCGCAGGGCGAGGGCGGCCAGGTATCCCAGGAGCACGGAGGCGGCGCTCCGCACGAGCTGCGCGGCGAGGGCGAGCTCGTCGATGCGGTCCGGGGAGAGCGTGCGCGAAGCACCCGGCTCGCCCTCCCGCGCACCGGCCACGGGGGCGTTGCGGCGGAGGGTGAGGAGTGCGAACTCGGCTGCGGTGAAGAACGCGTTCGCCGCGAGGAGCGCGGGAATCGCGAGGAGGACGGGTAGGGCTGGGTCGGTGTCCATGGGGAGAACGGTAGGGCCTGCGGGGCCCCGGGATCGGGGCCCCAGCGCCTCCGCGGTCAGGCCGCGGAAGCGGCGATCTCTTCCTCTCCGGCCCCGTCCACGTCGTCCGCGGACTCGTCCTCGTCCGCCGGGGCGACGTTGTCGATCACGGGGCGGCAGAAGCGGAGGCCGATGGTCCTGAGCTCCTGGATCTCGTCCTCCCCGAGGGACGGGTAGCACTCGGCGAGGTAGTCGAGCGTGTCGCTCATCCACTCCTCCTGCTGCTCCTCCGTCGCGCGGAGCACGCCGCAGCGGTGGATGTGCCCGAAAAGGTCGTTGCGGGCCTGTTCCAGCTCGGACGGGCCCCGGCTCGGGGCGGTCTTCTTCTTTCGGGTCAAGAAAGCCTCCATTGGTCTATGGCAGTGAGCATCCCGCGCGCGGGATGAAAATTCAGCACTCTCAGGTAGCCGTAAATATAGCACCTTTCGTGCTTTCAGGAAACACCCGAACCCCCTCCGCAGCGGGGCGGGGGCGCGGCAATTGCACGCGCCGCATGCGGATGCGCGCACGCGGCCGCGCAGGACCCCGCCACCACCCCGGGATGATCACGCGCTTCGTACCCCTCTCCAGGAACCGTTCCGCCCCCAGGGCGGGCCCGCTTCCGAGCTGGCCGTGGACGCCGGACCGGCGCATCGTCACCGAGGTGCCGCCGTACCGGATCCACGCGGCGGAGTTCGGGGCGGAGGGCGACCCCCTCGTCCTGCTGCACGGCCTTTCCGGCTCCTCGCGCTGGTGGCGGCGCAACGTCCCGGCGCTGGCGGAGGGGTTCCGGGTGGTGGTGCCGGACGTGATCGGCTTCGGGCGCACCCGCCGCCGGGGGAAGCTGCCGCCCATCGCGCAGCTCGCCGACCTGCTGGCGGGGTGGATGGACCGGCTGGCGCTCCCCCCCGTGGACCTGGTGGGGCACTCCATGGGCGGGCAGCTCTCTGTGCACCTCGCCGCGCGCCACCCCGAGCGGGTCAAGCGGCTGGTGCTGGTGGACTCCGCGGGGATCCCCCGCCCGCTCTCCCCGCTCACCCTGCTCCGCTTCGCGGCGGAGGTGGCCCCGCCGCGCCGCTGGGGCGACCCCTACTTCCTCCCCACCATCGTGGGCGACGCGGCGCTGGCGGGGCCGCGCACCATCATCCGTGCCCTCGCGCACATCCTGCGCGACGACGTGCGCCCGCTCCTCCCCGAGATCGCCATCCCGACGCTGGTGGTGTGGGGCGAGCTGGACACCATCATCCCGCTGGAGCACGCCCGCGAGTTCCGCGCGGGGATCCCCGGGGCCCGGCTGGCGGTGCTCCGGGACGCGGCCCACAACCCCATGGTGGACCGCCCCGAGGACTTCAACCGCCTCGTCGCGGACTTCCTGCGGGGGGAGAGCGTCGGGGAGTGAGCGCGGAGACGGGCCGGGCGGCGCGTCTGGCGGACACGGCCGCGGCGTGGGCGGGGACGCGGCGGGTGGACGTGGAGGGATGCCGCGTCCGCTACCGCGACGCCGGGAGCGGCTCGACGCTGGTGCTGGTGCACGGCCTGGGCGTCTCGGCCGACTACTGGTACCGCAACGGCCCGCCGCTGGCCGCCGCGGGGCTCCGGGTGCTGGCGCCGGACCTCCCGGGCTTCGGGCGCACGGAGGGTCCCGACGGCGGGCTCCCCATCCGCGCGCAGGCGGCGGCGCTGCGCGCCTGGGCCTCGGCGATGGAGCTGGGCCCGGCGGTGTACGTGGGCCACTCCCTCTCCTGCCAGGCCGTGCTGGAGCTGGCCGTGC
>DASYWD010000409.1 GCA_035936415.1 Longimicrobiaceae bacterium | reverse complement strand
GGCGGGGGCCGCCTCGCCGGAGGCGGTGCGCGCGCTGCTCTCCGCGCTGGCCGCGGACTCCATGCAGGGGCGCCGGACCGCCACGCCGGGGAGCGCCCGCGCCGCCCGCTTCCTGGCGGAGCAGCTGCGGATGCACGGGGTGGAGCCGGCGGGTGACAGCGCGTACTTCCAGCGCGTGCCGATGGTGCGGGTGCCGCGCCCCAACGGCACCAGCGCGTACCGGCTCCTGAACGCCGCGAGCGACGCCGACACCGTCCCCGCCGCCCGCCACGCCCACGACGTCAACGTGGTGGGGATCGTCCGGGGGAGCGATCCGGCGCTCCGCGACGAGTACGTGGTGGTGGGCGCGCACTACGACCACCTGGGCGTGCGCGCCCCCGTGGACGGCGACTCCATCTTCAACGGCGCCGACGACGACGCCTCCGGCGTGGTGGCCGTGCTCGAGGTCGCCCGCGCGCTGGTCAAGGACCCGCCGAAGCGGAGCGTCGTCTTCCTGCTGACCACCGGCGAGGAGGTGGGCTTCACCGGGATCCGCCGGTACGTCCGCAGCCCCGTGGTGCCGCTGGAGCGCACCGTCGCCGACCTGCAGATCGAGATGATCGGCCGCCCGGACTCGCTGGCGGGCGGCCCCGGGCGCGCCTGGCTCACCGGGTACGAGCGCTCGACCGTGGGCGAGATGCTGCGCGCCGCCGGAAACCCCATCGTCCCCGACCCGCGCCCCGCGCAGAACTTCTTCGAGCGGAGCGACAACGTGGTGTTCGCGTGGAAGGGCGTCCCCGCGCACACCCTCTCCTCGTACGGGATGCACGGCGACTACCACACGGTGGACGACGAGGTGGAGCGGATCGACTTCGTCCACATGGCCCGGGTGATCGACGCCGCCAGGCAGGCGGTGCGGATCCTCGCCGACGGCCCCGCCCCGCAGTGGAACCCCGGCGGCCGGCCCACCCCGCCCGCCAACTTCCAGTAGGAAGCGCCCATGAGAGCTACGATTCTCGCCCTGGCCCTGGTCCTTCCCGCGCTCGCCGCCTGCCGCACGGGCGACGCTCCCGGCGGCGAGGGGGGGGACACCCTCGCCGGCCTCCGGGAGATCCCCTCGCCCGCGGCGCCCGGGAGCGCCGAGGCCAACCTGGCCGCCGGCGAGGACGGGCGGGTGTACCTCACCTGGATCGAGCCGGGCCCGGACTCCACGCACGCCCTCCGCTTCGCCGTGCTGGAGGGGGACCGGTGGTCCGCCCCGCGCACCATCGCCAGCGGCCGGGACTGGTTCGTCAACTGGGCGGACTTCCCCACCCTGGCCGTGCTCCCCGGCGGTCGCCTCGCCGCCCACTGGCTGCAGCGCAGCGGCCCCGGGCGCTACGCCTACGACGTGCGCATCGCGCAGTCCGCGGACGGCGGCGCCACCTGGACGGCGGGCGTGGTCCCGCACCGCGACGGGACGCAGGCCGAGCACGGCTTCGTCTCGCTCTGGGCCGCCGAGGGCGACTCGCTGGGCGCCGTGTGGCTGGACGGGCGGAAGTACGCGGCGGAGGGAGGAGGGGAGGGGGAGCACGGCGGCGAGACCATGCTGGTACACACCACGCTCTCGCGCGACGGGAGCCTCGGCGCGGAGCGGCCGCTGGACCAGCGCATCTGCGACTGCTGCCAGACCGGGCAGGCCACGACCTCTGCCGGCCCGGTGGTGGTGTACCGCGACCGCTCCCACGACGAGATCCGCGACGTCTACGTGGTCCGGCGCGTCGGCGGCCGCTGGACCGAGCCGAAGCCGGTGCACGCCGACGGGTGGAAGATCCCGGCCTGCCCGGTGAACGGCCCGCAGGTCTCCGCCCGCGGCGAGCGCGTGGGGGTGGCGTGGTTCACCGGCGCCCGCGACACCGCGCGCGTCCTGGTCGCCTTCTCGGACGACGCGGGGGCCACCTTCGGCGCCCCGGTGCGCGTGGACGACGGCGACCCCGCCGGGCGCGTGGACGTGGAGCTGCTGGAGGGGGGCGAGGCGCTGGTGAGCTGGAT
>DASYWD010000408.1 GCA_035936415.1 Longimicrobiaceae bacterium | reverse complement strand
AGGCTCAGCAGGCGGTGCGTTTGTGTGAGCCCGCGCAGTCACCCCGGTCACCCAAGCGGCCGGGCGAGTTTCGCACCGCCGGAGGAGCCTCCCCCCGCCGACCACTCGCGATGTAACCGGATTCATCTCAGGAGAGGCTCTTGTACCAAAGGAGCTGCGTCTCCCCAGGGAGCCCCGGATACGCATGGCGATCCGCCGCCACGAGCACGCACCCCTGCCGGGCGTAGAACCGGCACGCCGCGACGTTCACGTTCTGCGTCTCCACCTTGAGCTGCCGACAGCCCCTCGTTCGGGCCCAGCCCTCCCCGGCGCGGAAGAGCGCAGCGCCTACCCCGCGGCCGCGGGCGGCCGGCGCGACGCGGATGTCCCACAGGACCGCCAGGTCGCGCCGTCCCTCCAGCATCGTCACCCCCGGCGTGTCGAAGGCGACCACCGCCCCGCCCACTCGCCGGCCCTCCAAGCGGGCCGCGAGCACGCCCCAGTTCGACACGTCGAAGCGCTCCGCCCACCGGGAGGGGTGCTCTCCCTCGACCGCGTCGTAGTCCTTGACATAGGGGCGATCGAGACGGAGCTCCGTCAGCACGAACCCGCCAGGGCCGTCCGCGACGTCCAGGACCGAGGCGACTTCGAATGCGATGGGGACGTCCGCGTACCCGTCGAGGCTCGCAACCGGCTCCTCGCTGATCTCAATCCTCATCGCCCGGGGCGAGGTGCTCGACCTCCAGGGGGATCAGCGCGCCGAGCGCGTCGGCGACCATGCTGCGGTGGCAGTGGGCGGGGTCGGCCTCGAGGCAGAGCAGGCACACGCGGCGGCCGGAGCGCACCAGGCCGGCCAGCGTCTCCAGCTCGGCCCGCGCCGCGGGCGTGGCGAGGTGCTCGAGGTAGATGCGGCGGAGCTCGTCGTGGTGGCCCGCGCGCGCCGCGGCGCGTCCGTCCGCCGGGGTCCCCAGCCCGCGCAGGTGCACGTAGTCGATTCCGGCCTCGCCGAGGTTCGCCGCCAGCCGGGTCTTGGCGAAGCCCGGGCGGCGCGAGCCCGCGACCGCGCGCACGTCCACGAGCAGCTCCAAGCCCGCCGCCCGGAGTGCCTCCAGGAAGCGCTGCACCGTCGTGCCCTCGTACCCAATGGTGGCGATCGAACGCATGGGAGGACCGATCGGGTGGAAGTCCGGCACGCGTCAGGAGACCGACACGTGCCTGTAGGGCAGCAGCGCCGGCCGCACCAGGGCCGGGTCGTCCAGGCGGTGCGTCCCGAGCACCGCACCCAGGCGGCCGCGCGCCCGGTCGAACACGGCCCAGCAGAGCTCGCTCGTGTCCCACCGGGACCGGTACTGGATCCCGTCGAGGTCCCGCAGCGCCTCGTGGGCGCGGCACGCCAGGTCGCGGCACGCGCCGTAGTCGTCGCCCGCCACCTCGTGCGCGCTCGCCCCGAAGGCGGGGAGGCCCTTGCCCTCCAGCCGCAGCATCCGGAGCGGGGCCGCCAGCGCGACGGACGAGCCGCCGCGCGCCGCCAGCTCCGCGCGCGGGATCACGGGCACCTTCAGCCCGCGCACCAGCGTCTCGACGATCGAGACGCCCAGCGTCGCGCCGAAGTAGCAGGTCCCGTACTCCCCGTCCGGCGCGTCGAACCGGCCCCGCGGCGGCCGCCCGGGTCCCGGGCCGAACCAGACGGGGCCCATCTCCAGGGGATGGACGCGCCAGAGCGCCTGCTCCACCGGGACCTCCACGACCGGGGGATCGTCCGGCAGCGGGATGGGCATCAGGCCGCCACGTGCTCTCCGTAGGTCGTGAGGCGGCCGAGGACGTCGCGGAGGACCGCCGGGTCGTCCAGGCGCTCCAGGAGCACGCCGCCCGCGTCGCCCGGCGCGTCGTCCACCAGGATGGAGAGCAGCGCCCACGGGTCCACCTCCGCGCCGGCCCTCGCCACCTCCGGCACCCCCGCGCGGACGTGCCCCCCCTGCGCGAACTGCAGCGCGGGGAAGCCCCACTGCCCGCCGGGGAGCGGCACGGCGAGCAGCCTGCGCCGCTCCACGCGCTGCTTCACGCCGGGCACGCTGATGCGCAGCAGCGCCCCCGCCTCCGTGGACGAGAGCAGCCCGCCCGCCAGCTCCGCGATTCGGCTCTTCGCCTCCGCGCCGCGGAGGAGGAGCTCCGCCCAGTCGTTCTCGGACGCCGCCCGGGTCTCCGGCGTCGCGACGAGGATCTCCGCGACCGTCTCCGCGGGGGACTGCGCCTCGACGGCCCGGAGCACTTCCTCGTCGCTCATGCGCTCCAGCGACCCCCGCAGCCAGCGCTCGACCCGGTGGAGGAGCGACTCGCGCACCCCGGACGCTCCGGGGAGGTACGCCGCAGCGGCCTCCTTCACCCTCCCCCCCTGCGCGGATCTCGGCATCGCGCCCTCCGGTTGCGGATGTTCTCAGTTCGCACGGTATCCACAACCGCAATCTAAGTGCCCGCCGTCCTCCCCGCAACGGACCTGGCGAGGCCGTGGCTACTCGGCTCTCGCCCCCTGCGCGATCCAGCGCCCCAGCAGCGCGCGCTCATCGGGCGTCATGTGGGTCTTGTTGGCGGGGGGCATGGTGCCGGTCTCCACCGCGCGGGCGTGGATGCGCGCCACGCGGGCGAGGACCTGCTCCGGCGTGTCGAACGCCACCCCGGCGGGGGCCGTCCCGAAGGTGCGGTCCGCGGGGCTCGCGGAGTGGCAGACAGTGCAGCGCTGCTGGATCACGGCGTTCGCCTGCGCGAAGGAGACCCGCCCCCCGGGTGCGTGATCGGCCTCCGGAGTCCGCGCGCGCGGCGCCACGAGCAGGGCGAGGGCACCCAGCGACACGGCGAACGTCGCCGCAAGCGCGGGCTTCCAGCGTGGGAAGGTGAAGCGGACGTTGAGAATGTGGCGCACCGCCGCGCCGGAGACCACCAGGACCCCGAGCAGGAGCCAGTTGAGCCGGTGCCCGTACAGAGCCGGGAAGTGGCTGCTCAGCATGAGCACCACCACCGGGAAGGTCATGTAGTTGTTGTGGATCGAGCGCTCCTTGGCCCGCTGCGACGGAGCCGGGTCCGGCCGCTCGCCGCGCTCCACGGCGGAGACGAGCCGGCGCTGGGACGGCATGATGACGCGGTAGACGTTGCCCGCCATCAGCGTCCCGAGCATGGCGCCCACGTGCAGGAACGCCGCGCGCCCGCTCAGCACCTGCGTCAGCCCGTAGGCGACCCCCAGCACCAGCGCCACCCCCACTACGGCCCCCGTCCGCCCCATCCGCGACAGCGCCCGCCCGAGCACCAGGTCGTACGCCAGCCAGGCGGCGACGATGGTCCCCGCGCCGACCGCCACCGCCTGCGCGGGCGACAGATCCGCGACCGCGGGATCGACGAGCAGGGCGCCCCCGCTCGCGTAGTAGACCACCACCAGCAGGGCGGCCCCCGTCAGCCAGGTCGTGTACGCCTGCCACTTGAACCAGTGCAGCGGGCGGGCGCGGTCCCACCCGCGCAGGTCCTTCTCCATGAAGTAGAAGGCGCCGCTGTGCAGCAGCCAGATCTCGCCCTGGACCCCCTCCCTGCCCTGCCTGGAAGGCTCCAGGTTCCGGTCAATCCAGTTCCAGAGCAGCGAGTTGCCGATCCACATGATCGCCGCGATCACGTGGACCCAGCGGAAGACCAGGTCCAGCAGCTCCCGGAGCGCCGGATCCATCCGTCAGCTTCCCCGGTAGGTGGAGTACCCGAAGGGGCTCAGCAGCAGAGGGACGTGGTAGTGCTCTCCCGCGTCGCGCACCTGGAAAACGACCGAGACCTCGGGGTAGAATGCGTCGGCCGCGTGCCCGGCGAAGTAGGCGCCGGTGTCGAAGACGAGCCGGTAGCTCCCCGGCTGGAGCGGCGTCCCGGCGGGGAGCAGGTCGCGGAGGCGGCCGTCCGCGTCCGTGGCCCCGTGGGCCAGGACCTCCGGTCCCCGCTCCAGGCGGACCGCCACCCCGCCGGCGGGCCGCCCGCGCGAGGTGTCCAGCACGTGCGTGGTGATCGCGCTCATCGTCTATTCGAAGGGGTGGGCCGCCAGCAGCTTCTCCAGCCGCAGCCGGGTGATCTTCCGCTGCTCCTCCGCCGCGGTGCGGAGCTCGGTCGCGGGGTCGTTCGCCAGGCGCTGCTCCAGCAGGGCCAGCATCTCGTCCGCGGTCTTCCCCGTGGCGCAGACGATGTAGATGAAGCCGAAGCGCGCCTCGTAGGCACGGTTCCCGGCCGCGAGCGCCCGCTGCGTCTCCTCCGCGGCGGTCCGCATCCCGGTCTGCTCGTCGGCGGACCACGCGCGCTCGCGCTCGGTCTGCCGCGCCTCGGCTTTGCCCTCCCCGATCCGGGGATGACTGCGGAACGCCTCGCGCCAGGCGGCCTCGTCCAGCGTCCACCAGGTCGCGTCCGCCCGCTCCAGCAGCTCCGCCGCGTCCCGGAAGGGCCGCCCCGCCGCCATCCGCCGCGCCCACTCCCGCGATCCGCAGCAGGCGAGCAGCTCGCGCTCGGCCTCCCCCGGGGGGAGGGAGTTCAGGCGGTCCACGCCGCTCACGGCAGGCCGGGGGCGAGCGTCCCGAACAGCCGCAGCCGTGCGATGCCGCCATCCGGGAAGATGCGGAGGCGCACGTGCGTCACGGGGCCGGCCGGCGCGAGCTCGTCCTCGAAGCGGTGCCGGGCGTGGGGCTGGAGCTTCGTCTCCGGGAGGAGCGGCCTCCAGGGCGCGGACGGATCGGCGAGCGCCTCGGCGCCCGCGTCCGGCAGGTGGATCCCCTCCAGCGCGCAGCGGTCCGGGGCGTTCCCCTTGAAGTGGTCGGTGTCGATCTCGGCGCGGTGGATGGCGCCCGGCGCCGCGAGGCGGACGATGCTCCAGTCGTGGCCCTCCCCGCGCCGCCGGCGCGTCTCCCAGCCGTCGCGCATGAACAGCGAGCGCCCGGGAAGGATCAGGTTCTGGCGGTCGCCGTAGAACATGTCGCTGCAGGACACCACCCAGCCGCCGTTCTCCAGCGCCACCAGGTCCACCTCGCCGCCGGCCCGCGCGAAGCGGGTCCACTCCGGCACCACCTCCCCGTGCACGCGCAGACGGGCCACCCCGCCGTCGGGGAAGATGTTGAGGCGGAGGTGCGTGACCCGCCCGCCGTGCGCGACCGGGAAGCGGTTCCGATGGTCTCCCTCCAGCGGGGACCGGGGGACGATCGGCGTCCACTCCGTCTCCTCCCCCAGCAGCCGCTCCACGGACGGGGTGCCGGGGACGGAGCAGGCCTCCACCGAGCACTCCTCGGGGAAGTTTCCGCGGAAGAAGCTGGTGTCCACCACGATGCCGCGCACGATCCCCGGCGCCCCGAGCCGGACGACGCACCAGTCGTGGTCGGGCGAGTGGCGCCGCGTCTCCCAGCCGTCCATCCACTTGCCGCGCTCCGTGTACTCGCCCTCCCGCCACTCGGCGGGCCCGGGTTTCAGCAGGCCCTCCCTGGGGGCGAAGAACTCGTCGCTGGCGGCCGGCACCGCGCCGCCCAGGCGCTCCGAGGCAAGGTCGGGCAGGTCTTCGAAATCGATCATGTGAGCTCGCGAAGGAGGGTGCGTCCGGCCGGCCGTGCCGGGAACCGGCCGCGGTCGTACACCGGGACCCCGCGAACGTACGTCGCCCGCACCGCGCCGGCAAAGACGCCGCCCTCGTATGGCGTCAGGGCGTGCCGGTGCTGCAGCGTCCCCGCATCGACGCGGACCTCGGCGTCCGGGTCCCACACCACCATGTCGGCGTCGCGGCCGACGGCGATGGCCCCCTTCCGGGCCTCCAGCCCGGCGAGCCGCGCGGGCCCCGCGCTCATCCACTCCGCGAGCCGCTCCGGGCCGATCCCGCGCTCCCGCGCCCCGGTCCACGTCACGGGGAGGCCGAGCTGGAGCGAGGCGATCCCGCCCCAGGCGTCGAACCAGTCGCCGGTGCCGAGCGCCTTCATCCCAGGCGGGCAGGGCGAGTGGTCGGACGCCACCAGGTCGATCCCGCCGTCGCGGAGCGCCTCCCAGAGCCCTTCGCGGTCCTCCCGGCCGCGGATGGGCGGGGCGCACTTCCACTGCGTCGCCCCGTCGGCGATCTCCTCCGCGGCGAAGTGGAGGTAGTGCGGGCAGGTCTCGGCGGTGATCGGCAGCCCCTCCTCCCGCGCCTCGCGCAGCAGCGGGACCGCGGCGGCCGTGGCGACGTGGACCACGTGGAGGGGCGTCCCGAACTCGCGGCAGAGGCGGACCAGCAGCGCGACCGCCTCCAGCTCCGCCGCGGGCGGGCGCGACCGCAGGTACGACGCATAGCTGCGCCGGTCGAGCCCCGCCACGCCCGGGGCCGCGCGATCCAGGGCCTCCGGCAGCTCGGCGTGCACCAGGAGGGGCGCGCCCAACTCGGCCAGCACGGGCATCGCGAGCCGCAGCTCCGCCTCGCCCACGTGCTCGAACTCGTCCACGCCGGAGGGGGCCAGGAAGCACTTGAAGCCGAGCACGCCGGCCTCCCAGAGGCGGGGCAGCTCCGCCGTGTTCCCGGGCACCACGCCGCCCCAGAACCCCACGTCCACGCTGCATACGCCCTCCGCCGCGTCCAGCTTGGCGCGGAGGGCCGGGACGGTGGTGGTCGCGGGGACGGCGTTGAGCGGCATCTCGACCAGCGTCGTCACGCCGCCCGCCGCGGCGGCGCGCGTGCCGGTCTCGAACCCCTCCCACTCCGCGCGGCCCGGCTCGTTGAGGTGGACGTGCGTGTCCACCAGCCCCGGCATCAGCACCGCGTCCCCGAGGTCCAGGGCCGGCACCCCGTCGGCGTCGTGGTCGTAGGGGTCGATGGCGGCGATCCTGCCGCGGGCGACGTGGACGGCCGCCGGACGGACTCCGTCGGGGAGGACGACGCGGCGGCCGCGCAGGATCAGGTCGGGGGGAGGGCTCAAAGGACCGGGGAGTGGAGGGGGTCGGTGTCGGGTCAGCCGCCCCGCTCGTCGCGGTGGCTCTCGATGCTGACCCGCTCCGCGCGGGCGAGGAATCCGTCGAGCACGCCGATCGCCTCCTCCACCTCGGCTTGCCGCGGCCTCTGCACGCGGCGCCGTACCGCCGCGGCGACCTCCTCGCGCAGGACCTGGAACTCCCGGCGGACCTCGGCCTCGCTCCAGCCCAGACGGGCGCGCTGCCTGCCGTGCCGGTCGGCGATGGTGCGCTGGATGGCCGTCCCGTCGCGGAGCGCCTCGGACTCGGCACCGGAGGCCAGGTCCAGCGCGCCGAGCGTCTGGGCGATGTCGGAGAGGAAGCTGGCCAGGTGGTCCTCCAGCTCCGCTTCGGTGAGCGCCTGTCCCCGGGGCATCTCCGGATCGCTCCGGACCCGGGCGACGTAGCCGTGCAGGATACGCTCCAGCCCGGCCAGGACGGCGTCCCGGATCTCCTGCAGGGTCCCCGTGCTCGAGGGGAGTCCCGCCTCGCCGCGGGCGGGTGCCTCCTCGTCCTCCGCGGCGCGGAGCCAGAGGAGGAAGGTGGTGCCGGCTCCCACCTCGCTCCGCACCGTCAGGTCGCCGCCCATGAGCCGGGCCAGGTGCCGGCTGATCGAGAGGCCCAGGCCCGACCCTCCGTGCTGGCGCGTGAGGCTCATGTCGGCCTGGACGAACGGCTCGAAGACGGCCTCGATCCTCTCGGACGGGATCCCCTGCCCCGTGTCCTCCACGCGCACGTACACCCACGGACCCGCCCGCTCCAGCGCGGCATCGGCCGGGGGCTCGGCCGCGGCTCCGGCGCTGACGGTGATCCGGCCGCCCGGATCGGTGAACTTGACCGCGTTGCCGAGCAGGTTGACGAGGATCTGGCGCACCCGCTCCTCGTCGCCCCAGCACCAGTGGCCGGCGGAGAACCCGGAGACCGCATCGGCGACGTCCACCTGCCGCGCGGCGGCCTGGGGCTCCACCAGCACGAGCGCCTGGGAGATCACCGTCCCGATGCGCAGCCGGGCGCGGCCGACCGCCATGTTCCCGGACTCGATGCGGGAAAGGTCGAGCACGTCCTCGACGAGGCCGAGCAGGTGCTGGCTGCTCGCGCGGATCTTCCCGAGCTGGCCGCGCTGCGCCGGGGTGAGCGGCCCCGCCATCTCCATCCCCAGGAGGTCGGTGTAGGCCATGATGGCGTTCAGCGGCGTGCGGATCTCGTGCGACATCGTCGCGAGGAACCCGCCCTTGAGCCGGCTCGCCTCCTCCGCCGCCTCCAGCGCGGCCCTTCGCGCGGCCTCGGCGGCGCGCTGGGCGGTGAGGTCGCGCGTCACCTTCGCGAAGCCCTGCAGCACCCCGTCGGAATCGCGCAGGGCCGTCAGCGTGACCCCGGCCCAGAAGGTGGAGCCGTCGCTCCGGACGCGGTGACCCTCGCCCGTGTATTCCCCGGTCTCGGCGGCCTGGAGGAGGTGCTCCTCCGCCGTCCGGTCCTCGGCGCCTCCGTCCGGGTAGAGGAAGCGCAGGTGGGCACCCACCGCCTGCTCCCTGGTCCACCACTTGATGAGCCGCGCGCCCTCGCCCCAGAAGGTGATGATCCCGTGCGGGTCCATCAGGAAGATCGCGTAGTCGCGCACGTTTTCCGCGAGCGCCGCGAAGGCGTGGCTCGACACGTCGGGCGGCGCGTGGCCGCCGTACGCGCCGCCCGGCAGGGCGCTCCCCTCCGCGAGCTCTCGAGCGCGCGCCTCCCCCCGGCGCCACGCGGCCTCCCGCTCCAGGGTCTCGGGCGCAGGAGGGCCGGGGGATACGTCGGAGCGGGGGTCTGCACCCGACCTGTGTCGGCTCGGGGGTTCGTCGGTTCGCATAACCGCGCGGCGCTTGCAGAACCCACGCCACTGCCGCTGGAAGACCGCTGCGTCCGGCCAGGGCGCAGCAGCCCGCGCCGCGATCAGCGCCGGAAGGTGTATGCGCGGCCCCCGCGGACCATCCGGATGGTATCGCCCCTCGCCCACCCGGGCCACGTCCGGCTGGAGCCGTCGGAGCGAAAGCGCATCTCCAGGGCATCGGCTTCGTAGCGCCCGCTCTCCCGCTCCTCCACCTCGTCCGGAGCGGTCCAGGCGCACTGTCCGCGCACGCGGTCGACCAGGACGTAGCGCCCCCTGGCGGGCTCCAGGTCGAGGGTGCCGCCGACCAGGTCGACCTCGCAGTCGTCGTCCACCGCGTAGATCAGGAACGGGAGCGGCCGACCGTCGACCTGGACGAGCAGGTACCGCTCGGTCTCGACCTTCGCCTCCGTCCCCGGGACCGCCCACCCGCCGAGCAGGAGCAGGGCGGCGAGCCCACCCAGGCTGGCCGGCTGCAGCAGCCGCATGTGGCACCTCCGCTTCGGGTGGAAGAAGACCGGGCCGGGGCTCCGGTGGCCGGCGTGCGCGCCCGCGCCTCTACTCCGGCCGCGGCTCGGCCGCCCCCTCCCCCTCGCTGCCGGAGCCGGCGTCCACAACGAGAGCTTCGGGGAAGCGGGCATCGCTCCCGTTGAAGTCGCGGAAGCGCACCGCGCCCCGCGGCACTTCCCGGACAACCTCGCCGGGCGACGGCTCGCTGCGGGTCTGCGGGTGGTGGATGGGGGGAGCGCACGCGGCGAGGGGGGCCGCGGCGAGCAGCGGGAGCAGCAGGTAGGAGCGCATGTGCCCTCCGGAAGAGGCGGAGACCCTCCGGTCGGTGCGGGCCTCTGGCCGCATGGGCCGGGTGCCGCCTCGCCGCGGGAGTGCGACGGGGCGGCAGACGGCTGTCCTCATGACATCACCCTCAGCGGCTCAGCCAGTAGCTCAGCTTCACCAGGAGCACGTTGGTCTCCTCCACGGAGAGGAGCCTCCGCGCGTCCCGGGCGAGGCGGAGGCCCCCGTCGGGATCTGAGGCGCTCCTCCCCTGGCTCCAGACGACGAAGAGCGCGGAGCCGGGACGGTACTCCCAACGCAGCACCGCGTTGGAGCGCATCTCCTTGAAGTGGAAGTCGCGGTCCGGGAAGGAGAAGTCCGCGGCCCCGTTCCCGTCCAGGTCCACCCTGTAGGCACGGTTGGTGGGATCGCGGACGAGCTCACCCTCGCCCAGACGGCGGAACCGCTCCGCGAGCCGCCCGGCGCGGGGGGCGTCCGCCACCTGGAACTCGGTGAACTCGCCCGCGCTGATGAACGGCTGCGCGTACAGCTGGAGCGTCAGGTCCGGGGTGAACGTGTAGTTCAGCCGTGCGGTGAGGGAGGCGGTCTGCTGGTCCAGGCGCCCGACGACGTAGCGCGGCTTCCCGCCGGCCTGCCGCTCCGCCACGTACTGCCACGGCACCACGTTCCACGCCGCCGAGGGACCGAGCGAGAGCTCCATGCGCGCGGAGGGGCGGTAGGCGAGCGTGGGCCCCAGCTGGAAGGAGAGGCCGTCCGTCTCGTCCTCCAGGAACAGGTCCGCGAAGAGCCCGCCGCTCACCCTGCGCCGCTGGTCGCTGTTCAGGCCGAGCCAGGTGTGGAGCTTCCCCGGCGTCCGGAGCGCCGGACCGCCCCGCAGCGCGTCCGTCGAGAGCGCCTCGACGTAGTACTCGGCGCCGCCGTGGCCTCCCCAGTAGTTGAGGAGCTGGAAGTTCGCGGTGCCGCCCACCGCCGTCTCCACCCGCTCGCCTCCGTAGCTCCACTGCGACCACTCGAACGCGTCCACCCTCCACCGCCGGAAGCGCCGCCCGGGCCGGAACTGCTCGTAGGCGACGAAGGCGGACTCGGAGACGCGGTCGGCCAGCCGCTGGAAGCCCAGGTCGTTGGTCTCGAAGCCCGGAGAGCGTACGAGCACGTCCACGGCGCCGCGCCAGTTCCCCCCGCCTATCTTCCATGCGGCGGCGCCGGCCGCGACGCCCGAGAGCGAGGTGAGGGACGGATCGAGGTCCAGGTGCGCCGCGTCGGGGCGCTGGAAGTAGCGCACCGAGGAGCGCTGCGTCCGGGTGATCGCCTCCTCGCTCCCCCGGACGTGGCTGCCCATGAGCCAGCCCTTGAGCTCGTAGTTCCCGCCGCCGAAGCGGTGCCGCGCGTCCAGGCCGCCGACGTAGGCGGAGGAGCGCAGGAAGCCGAGGGCGGGGTTGTCGTCGAGCCGGCGGTTCGTGGCCGTGAAGATCCCCCCGATTGCGCTCTGCCCCGTCCGGAAGTCGCGCTTGAGCCTCGCGACCGCGTAGTTCGACATAGGCTCGACCACCTCGCGCCCGCGCCTTCCGAGGGAGTCCACCGTCAGCGCCTGCTCCTCCGCGGTCGCCACGTCGAGGACCCCGATCGACCACCCGCTGGCGGTCTTCCCCGAGAGCTTCACGGCACCGAGCAGCGTGGTGGCGTCCGGGACCTCCGCGAACCCTCCCGCCACGAACGGACGGCGCTGGGGAGCGCGGCCGATGCGCCGGGAATAGAAGAGCTGCTCGCCCCCCCACCAGCCTTCTCCGAGGCCGAAGCGGAAGATGTCGCCCCCCTCCATGAACAAGGGGCGCCGCTCCTCGAAGCGGGTCTCGAACGCGGTGAGGTTGACCTGGGAGGGGTCCGCCTCCACCTGCCCGAAGTCCGGGTTCATCGTGGCCGAGAGCGTCAGGTTGGACGTGAGGCCGTACTTCAGGTCCGCGCCCAGGGAGCCGAAGTAGTCGCTGGGACTGTACAGGGGGTTGGCGGCCTGCCGGGGGGCGCGGGTGACGCGGGCCACGGAGTACGGGACCACCTCCAGGCGCCGCGGAGAGCGCAGGCCGCCGAGGCCGCGCAGGGTGCCGTAGAGCGAGACGTCACCGGGTGCGTTCCGGGGGAGCGGGGCCCAGAAGGCGAGCTCGTTCCGGCGGGCGATCCTGCGGCGGACCTGGAAGCCCCAGAGCTGCTCCCCCTCCCGCGGCGTGAACCGGAGCTGGGAGAGGGGGATGCGGAACTCCGCCGTCCAGCCGAGCGAGTCGATGGTGGTGCCCACCTCCCAGACCGCGTCCCAGGTCGCGTCCAGCCTGCGGTCGTCGAAGACCATCAGGTCCTGCTTCACCCCGCGGGGGTTCACGCCGAAGACGAACGCCGTGCGGCGGTCGTGGTAGCTGTCGAAGCCGACGTGGACCCAGTCCGAGTAGATCTGGTTGTCGCGGCGGGCGAGCTGCGCCACGACGGAGTCCGGACGGGAGTCGAAGAGCCGGATCCCGACGTAGACCGCCGCGTCGTCGTACAGGATGCGCACCTCGGTCCGCTCGGAGGCGGGAACTCCCTCCTTCGGCTCCCGCTGCACCAGGTCGCTCGAGACTTCCGCGCCGGCCCAGACCTCGTCGTCGAGCCGCCCGTCCAGGATCGGGGGAGCCCCGGTGATCCGCTCCGCGCGCAGCGACGGGCGCGCCGGCTCCGGCGCATCCTTCGTTTCCGGGGGGGTCTGGGCGGGGGCCTGGGTGCCGGCGAGGAGCCAGATGCCGGCGAGCATGAGGGGGGAACGGCGCATACGTGTCTCCGGGGTGGGGAGCCTGCGGGCCCGACTGGGCGCGGTGCCCCTTTGCATCCGGAGTGCCGCCGGGAGACGGCTGATCGAGGGCGCGGCCCTCTGGACACACGCGCGTGTCAGAGAACGACTTCTGCGACTCGGGGACGCGACCCCCGCACGGCTCGTCCGCCGCCGGGGCACCGTCTGGGACAGACGTGTCCCAGAGCCGGGGTCCCCGTGTCCCACCCAGCGCGGATCCCGTCCTGGCGGGGCAAGCGTCAGGAGTCCCGAATCATGCGTGACGGTGGTGCCGAGGGCCGCAGGAAGGGTTAAAGGCGAGCCGCTCCACACCCCGGTGATCGGGAGGGGGAGACAGGTGCGGAGCGGGTGTGCGGCTGCGGTCAGCGCCGCCGCAGCTGGTTGAACGCGGCGACTACGGCGATGCCGAAGAGGGCATGCCGGACCATGGGGCCGAGCGCCTCAGGGGCATCCTGCTCGGAGACGGGCGGCATCAGCCCGAGCGCGGGCAGCCAGCCCAGGTAGCCGGCCGCCCACGTTCCGAGCCCCACCGCGACGCCATCCACGAGAACGTCTCCGCCGCGCGGCCGGACCAGGCCGTAGACCGCCCCGGCCGTGATCCCGTAGCCGGCCGCCAGGCCCTTCGCGGCGACCGTCTCCGCCAGCGCGGGAACGTGGGCCCGGACCCCTCCCGGAAGGGCCTGCTCGACCCTGTCCACCAGGTATTCGCCGGGATCCTGGCGAATGGGCGGCATGGTGGAGGGGGCGGCCTTTTCGCTGGCGGTCCGGAGGGCCTGCAGGACGAGGGTTCCGGCGAGGCCCGCGGCAGCTCCGCGGACGAGTCGGTCGAGCACGCTTGCTTGCGCCATGACGTCCCGGGGAAACGGGTGGATGTGGCGCTCGCCGCCGCAAGACATGTTCCGTGTCGCACTGATTGCGACAGGTTTCCCGTCGGTGGATTGCGTGTTGCAGCCCTCAGCGGAACATCGCGGGGCTGATCTCGAGCGCGACCTCGGAGATCCGGTCGGCCGGCAGGCCGGCGCGCCGGGCGTGCTCCAGGATCGACTCCCTGTCCGGCGCGTCGTACTCGCAGTAGATCTTCCCCTCCGCGTCCGACACGTAGCTGCGGATCCAGACCACGCCGGGCATCCCGTCCAGCACCTCGTTGGACTTCCGCCCGGCGGCGTCGAGCTCCTCGCGCGACAGCGTTCCCACGTTCCGCTCGATGATGTACCTCGGCATGGCCCCTCCGGAGTTGCGGGTGGATCAATCCGCCATGCGGCGGAGCTGCTCGCACGCGGTCGCCAGCTCGGTGTCGCCGCACTCCGCGGCGATCTGCGCGGCGCTCGCCACGCGCTCGCGGACTTCGTAGGGCAGCCCGCCGGCGAGCTCGGCGCGGGCCAGGTCGTGCAGCATCCAGCCCTCGCCGCGGCGGTCCCCGATGGCGCGGCGGATCTCCAGCGACTGCCGGTAGTACGCGCCGGCCGGCTGCGGCTCGTCCCGCTCGGCGCAGATGTCGCCGAGGAGGGCGAGCGCATGGCCCTCCAGCTTCCGCTCACCCGTTTCCCGGTGCAGGGCGACGGCCTCGTGCAGCCGGCGCTCCGCCTCGTCGCTCCGGCCCTGCGCCTTCAGCGTCGCGCCGATGCTGTTGAGCATCAGGCCGGCGTGGACGCCGTCGCCCAGCTCGCGGTAGAGGGCGAGCGCCCGCTCGTAGCTGGCGAGCGCCTGCTCGTACTCGCCGCGGCTCCATTCCAGGAGGCCGATCGTGTTGCGCAGCCGGCCTTCCGCGGCGCGGTCTCCCGCCGTGCGCGCCAGCTCGGCCGCGGGATGGTAGTGCGCCAGCGCGAGCGAAGGCTCGGCCACGTGCCGGCGGGTCGTGCGGCCGAGCCCCTCCAGCGCCTCCATCTCCCCGGCCGCGTGCTGAAGCTGTCGATGCAGCGCGGCCGCCCGGCTCCAGGCGGCCAGGGCCGGCACCTGCTCCCCCTCTCGCTCCCGTGCCGCCGCGATGCTGCTCCACGCCGCCGCCTCGCCTTCCAGGTCCTTGAGCTGCGCGAACAGCGTCGCCGCCTCGTGCAGGTTCGAGAGCGCCTCGTCGTGGCGCCCGAGACCGAGCAGCACCTCGCCGGAGATCCGGAGCGACTGCGCCAGGCCCGGCGCGTACTTGGCCTTGCGGGTCAGGTCGATCGCTTCGCGGTAGTAGCGGAGGCTCTCCTCGACGTCGCCCTCCTGCAGGTAGACGTGCGCGACCGACGTGTAGTGGTAGGAGAGCTGGATCGGGAGACGCTTGAGCTCCGCCAGCTCCCCGGCGCGGTGCAGGCACTCCAGCGCCTGCGCGCGCTCGCCCCGCTCCCGGTGGATGTTCGCCAGGTGCTGCAGCGCGTAGACGCACTTCACGGACAGGTCGTCCGCGGCCGCCGCGCCGCCGTCGCCGGGATCGGCGGCCTCGGCCAGGTGCAGCGCCTCCTGCAGCGAAGCCCGGGCGAGATCCAGCTCCCCGAGAGCGCGCAGGATCGCCCCCTGGTTGACCAGGTCGCCGACGATGGCGGCCGCCTCCCCCTGCTCCCGCGCGATCCGCAGCGCGGGCTCCGCGAAATCGAGCGCTTGCCGGTTGCGGCCCTCGTGCCACCGCAGCAGCCCCAGGCTCCGCAGCGTGTTCCGCTCGCCGATGCGGTCGCCCAGGTCGCGCCGCAGCCGGAGCGACCGGTCCAGCGCCTGCTCGGCCCGGTCGAACTGGCGCAGCAGCGTGAAGAGGTCCCCCTGCCGCAGGTACACCTCGGCCAGCCGATCGCCGTCGCGGCCCGGGTCGAGGAGCGAGATCAGCTCGTCGATGATCTGCTGCTGCCGCGCGCGCAGGCCGAGGGTCTCGCAGAGCCGCTCCTGCCTGAGCAGGAGGTCGGTGAGCACACGGTGCCGGACGGCCCCGGCGGGGAGCTTCGCGAGCCAGCGCTGCGTGCGCTCCAGCACCTGCAGCGCCTCCGAGAACTGCGCCAGGGCGCCCGCACGCTCCGCGGAGCGGAGGCCGTACGCCACGGCTTTCTCCCACTCCTCGGCGCGGCTGAAGTGGTGCGCCAGCCGATCGGCGTGGTCGTCCATCCGGTCGGCGTAGAGCTGCTCGATCTGCGCACCCACCCGCGCATGCAGCTCCCGGCGCTGGTGCTCCAGCAGGCTCGAATAGGCGACTTCCTGCGTGAGCACGTGCTTGAACCGGTACCCGGCTTCCGGCGCGACCCGCGTCTGCTGGACGAGCCCCGCGGCCTTCAGCCTCTCCAGCGCCTGCGGGAGCGTCCCGCCGTCGGTGACGGTGCGCTCCAGGAGCGTCCGGGTGAACTCGCGCCCGACCACCGCGGCGAGCCGCACCACGTCGCGCGCGTCGCGATCCAGCCGGTCGAGGCGGGCACGGATCACCGCCTGGATCGAATCCGGGAGTTCCAGCATCTGCAGCGGCCCGGCGAGGACGACGTCGCCGCCGCCGGGGCGGAGGGCGCCCTCCTCGACGAGCGCCTGGCAGATCTCCTCGATGAAGAACGGGTTGCCGCCGGTCCGCTCGTGGATCAGGGCGGCCAGGTCTGCGGGAACGCGGCCGGCCTTCAGCAGCGACCGCAGCATCGACTCCGTCGACGCGGGGTCGAGGGGCCGCAGCGCGATCGGCGCGTGCTGCCCGGGCGAGCTCCACTCCATCCCGTAGCCGGGCCGCAGCGTCACCAGCACCAGGAGCGGGGAGTCGGCCATGACCTCGGCCACCTGCCGGAGCACGGCATGCGAGGCCTCGTCGGCCCAGTGCCAGTCCTCCAGCAGTACCACGCCCGGCTCGCGCTGCGCGTTCAGCGTCAGCACGGCGGCGAGCGCCTCCTGCATGGCGAGCCGGAACGCGTCGCCCTGCAGGTGCCTCGGCACCGTGTACCGGCTGCTCGGGACCGAGAGCAGGTGCAGGTAGAGCGGGATGAACTCTTCCAGCGCCGGGCTGATCGCGCGGATGCGCTCGGCCGTGCGCTCCTCCCTCCCCTCCTCGGCGTCCTCGCCGAGCCCCAGCCCGGCGCGCAGGATCTCGACGAACGGAAGGTACGCCACACCGGCGCCGTGCGGCTGGCAGCGCCCCATCAGCACGGGCACGCCGGAGGCGCCCACCCCCTGCCGGAACTCGTGCAGCAGCCTGCTCTTGCCGATCCCCGGCTCTCCCGTGACGGTCACGAGCTGCCCCTCCCCGGCGAGGGCGTCGGCCAGGCAGCGGCGCAGGGCGGCGAGCTCGCCGTCGCGGCCGGTGTACGCGGTGAGGCCGGCCTTCTCCTGGGCTTCGATGCGCGTCTGGAGCCCCGACGCGCGGAGCACACGGTACGGCACCAGGGGCTGCCTGCGGTCGCGCAGGGCGATCGCCTCGCGAGGCTCGGAGTCGAAGCACGCGCCGATCAGGTGGCGGCACTCCGGGCTGGCCCATACCTCGTCCCTGCCCGCCTGCCGCGCAAGCCGCGCCGCCACCTGGGCGGCAGCACCGGCGAGACGGTAGGTTCCGGGGGCTCCCTCCTCCGGGTGCGAGACCACGCGCCCGGTGTCGATCCCGGTGTGCAGCACCAGGTGCTCGCCGTCCCTCCCCTCGCCCTCCGGCGCGAGCGCGCGGACGCGGGCGTGCAGCTCCAGCGCCGCACGTGCCGCGCGGATCGCGTCGTCCTCCCGGGTGGTCGGCACGCCGAAGAGCAGCACCAGCTCGTCGCCGGCGAACTGGTTGAGCACGCCCCCGTGGGCCGCCGCGACGGCTTCCGCCGCGGCGCGGAGGCCGGCGAGCACCTGCTCCACCTCGCCGGGCACCCGCCGCTCGACCAGCGAGTCGTAGCCGGAGATCGTCGAGACGACGATCGTGGCCTGGCGCCGCTCGCCCCCGGGCGCCACACCGCCGAACGCACCCTCGCCGGAGTCCAGCCGGGGCACGGCGGGAGCCGCTCCGGGGAGCGCGGGAGCGCGGATCGCATCGAGCGCGGCCGACATCTCGCGCGCGGTGGCGTAGCGCTCGGTGGGGGACCTGGCGAGCGCGCGCAGGACCGCGGCCTCCACCCTGGCCGGGACGTCGGGGCGAAGCGCGGTGGGCGGCCTCGGGTCGGCGGCGGTGATGGCGTGCAGCAGCACGCGGTCGTGCTCGCCCCGGAACGGCCGCTCGCCCGTCAGCATCTCGTAGAGCACCACGCCGAGCGACCAGAGGTCGGTGCGCCCGTCGACCTCCCGGCCCTCCGCCTGCTCGGGGCTCATGTACGCGAGGGTGCCGAGCATGATGCCCGGGCGGGTCACGCCCGCGTGGGCCAGCTTGGCGATGCCGAAGTCCACGATCTTGACCACGCCGTCGCCGGTGACGACCAGGTTGGCGGGCTTGATGTCGCGGTGGACGATCCCTCGCTCGTGGGCCTTCTCCAGCCCGTTCGCCACCTGCACCGCCACGTCCAGCGCTTCCGCGACCGTGAGCGCCCCGCCGGTGAGCCGCCGCTTCAGCGTCTCACCCTCGTAGAAGGGCATCGCCAGGAAGAGGTGGCCGTCGTCGGTCTCCCCTGCCTCGTAGAGCGTGCAGATGTTGGGATGGTCGAGCGCCGCGGCGGCCTGTGCCTCCACCAGGAAGCGCTCCCTGGCGTGCTCGTCCGCGTTCAGGTGCGGGGGAAGGAACTTCAGCGCGACGGATCGCCCCAGCCGGCGGTCGCGCGCCCGGTAGACGACGCCCATGCCGCCGCCGCCCACCTTCTCCACGATCTCGTAGTGGGGGGCGCTGCGGTCCAGCCGCGGTGGGGTCTGCGCGCCGGGCGCCGGGGCGAGCCCCAGCAGCACCGCCGGGGGGCGGTCCAGCACGCTCGGCCGCGCGTGCGCGGCAAGGAGCGACTCCACCTCGCGCCGCAGCTCCGGCCGGTCCGCGCAGGCCCCGGCGACGAAGGCCATCCGCTCGCCGCTGGGCGTCTCCAGCGCAGAGTGCAGGATCTCCTGGAGCTGCCGCCAGTGGTCGGGCGCGTCGGCCGGCGCTGCGGCGCGCCTGCCGGGCCAGAAGCGGCTCCACCACCTCCCCGACGCGCCGGCCATCACCCGCTCAGCTCACGGCTCAGCCAGGCGCGGGCCATCGTCCAGTCGCGCTTGACGGTAGCCGGCGAGATCTCCAGCGCCTCCGCCGTCTCCTCGATGGACAGCCCCGCGAAGTAGCGGCACTCCACGATCCGCACGAGCCGGGGGCTGGACCTTTCCAGCGCGGAAAGGGCGGCGTTCAGCGCCAGGACGTCGTCCGTCTGCTCCTCCAAGACGAGCATCGCCTCGTCGAGCGGCACCTTGCGCCGCTCGCCGCCGCGCTTGGCCGCCTGCCGGCCGACGGCGTGGTCCACCAGCACCCGCCGCATGGCCTGCGCGGCGATCGCGAAGAACTGCGCCCGGTTCTTCCACTCGATCCGTTCCAGCCCGCCGAGCTTCACGTACGCCTCGTGGACGAGGTCCGTGGCCTGCAGCGTGTGGTCGCCGCGCTCGCCGCGAAGCTGGCGCTGTGCGAGCCGCTGCAGCTCCCCGTAGACCATCGGGAGCACCCGGTCCATGGCATCGCGGCCGCCGTGGCCGAGCTGGACCAGCAGGCGTGTCACCTCGCCCTGTTCGGACATGGCTCTGGCTCCGGGGAAGGTGCCGGGGCAGGATGCCGCGGTCGCGGCGCCACGCGCATAGTAGTGCGCGCTCCGGCCGGGAACAACGGATCTGAAGCGCGTGAGCCACTTCCGGGGTCTTTTCCGCTTCTACAGTTGAGGCGAGTTGCCTGCCGGCCGTTCCTCCGCCCCTCGCGCCGGTGCACGATCCGCAGCACGCAGCCACTCCCCACCCCAGGAGCATCGCATGGAGACCACGATGGAAGGCATCAGGGAAGTGCCGGTCAGCCGGGCCACCGGAGAGCCGCGTCCCGTCCTGACGGACGAGATGCTGCAGCGCTTCCAGCAGCGCGCGCCGCAGTACGACCGCGAGAACCGGTTCTTCGCGGAGGACTTCGATGAGCTGCGGGACTCGGGGTACCTGACGATGGCGGTCCCCGCGGAGCTCGGCGGGCGCGGCTATACGCTCGCGGACGTCTGCCGCGAGCAGCGCCGGCTCGGGTACCACGCGCCGGCGACGGCGCTCGCCGTGAACATGCACGTCTACTGGGTCGGGCTGATCGCCGACCTCTGGCGCCGCGGCGACCGGTCCGCCGAATGGCTGCTCCGCGAGGCGGCCAGCGGCGCCGTGTTCGCCGCCGGGCACGCGGAGACCGGCAACGACATCCCGGTGCTGCTCTCCACCACGCGCGCCGAGCGGGTGGAGGGCGGGTACCGCTTCACGGGCCACAAGTCGTTCGGCAGCCTCACCCCGGTCTGGACGTACCTCGGCATCCACGGCATGGACATGAGCGACCCCGCGGCGCCCAAGGTCGTCCACGCCTTCATGCCGCGCGAGAGCGAGGGGTACAGCATCAAGGAGACGTGGGACGTCCTCGGCATGCGCGCCACCCGGAGCGACGACACCATCCTGGACGGGGTCTTCGTGCCGGACCGCTACGTCGCGCGCGTGGTGCCGGCCGGCGCTGCGGGGCTCGACGCCTTCGTGCTCGGCATCTTCGGCTGGGCGCTCATGGGGTTCGGCAACATCTATCTCGGCATGGCGCAGCGTGCGCTCGACCTGGTGGTGGAAACGGTGAAGAAGAAGACCTCGCTCGGCCTGGGGCGGTCCATGGCGTACCACCCGGGCGTGCAGCACGGGATCGCCGAGATGGTGCTGGAGCTGGAGGCGATCGCGCCGCACCTGGACCGCGTCGCCCGGGACTGGTCGGACGGCGTCGACCACGGCGTCGGCTGGGTCATCAAGATCGTCGCGGCGAAGCATCACGCCGTCGAGGGGTCCTGGCGCGCGGTCGACCGTGCGCTGGACCTGGTCGGGGGCTTCGGCGTCTTCAGGAAGTCGCCCTTCGAGCAGCTGTTCAGGGACGCCCGGCTCGGGCGGCTCCATCCGGCGAACGACCTGCTGACGCACGAGCTCTGCGGAAAGCTGACACTCGGCATCAGCCCCGACGAGATGCCCAGGTGGGGCTGACGCCACCGTGGCCCTCTGCGGACCGGCAGGGGCGAGGCTTCGCC
>DASYWD010000407.1 GCA_035936415.1 Longimicrobiaceae bacterium | reverse complement strand
GGGGGGGGGGGGGGGGGGGGGGGTGGTCTCCGGAAGAAGTGAACCCGAAGGGACTCGCTTGCGAGCACTCGCTTCGCTCAGACATCCACTTCTTCCTCCGACCACCCCCACCCCCTCCCTGCAGCCATCGCCGCGAGGGTGCCGAACGGCAGTTGAAGTGCTCCCCTCTCCCGCTTGCGGGGGAAGGGCCGGGGGAGGGGGCCGTTCCCGGACTCGCTCCGATGCCGAGGCGCACAAAAAGCCCTCCCCCAGAATTGGGGGAGGGTGGCGGCTCTCAGGCCGCCGGGTGGGGGCCCCGGACGCCAGCGTGTTCGCTCCCCGGCGCGAGAGAAAAGCCCCTCTCCCGCTTGCGGGGGATCTGGAGGGGGCAAGTCCGTGGGGAGGGGGCCCTACCGCGCCCCGATCACCGTCTGCGTGGGCAGGGGGGCCGTGAGCCGCACCTCCGGGAGCACCTCCGTGGAGCGCCGCGGCGCGGGGCCGGGGCGCGCGCGGCGGGAGGGGGTGGCCGGGCGCGGGGCGTTGGTGGGCTCCACGTCCTCGATCTTCGGAACGGGGTGGCCGTGCTTCTTGTTCAGGTAGTAGTCGGCGATGCGGGCGGCCACCGGCGCGGCCGCCCCGGAGCCGGACTCCCCGAACTCCACGATCACCGCCACCACCACCTCCGGCGCGCCGCCGCGCGGTCCCGCGAAGCCGGTGAACCAGCCGTGGGGGCGCTTGGGATCCGCGGTGTTCTGCGAGGTGCCGGTCTTCCCGTACAGCTTCCAGCGCTTCAGCTCCACCGCGTGCGCCGTCCCGCCCGCCTCCACCACCCGCGCCATCCCCTGGTGCAGCGCCGCCAGCGTCTTCGGGCTCACGCGCAGGTCCGTCTCCGGGGGGCCCTCCTCGTCCCGCGCCAGCAGGTGCGGCGCGGAGGCCGTGCCGTCGCCGGCCAGCGCAGAGAAGAACTGCGCCATGCGGATGGGCGTCTGCGCGTTCGGCCCCTGGCCGATCGCCAGGTTCATCACCTCGCTGGGAGGCGGCGTCCACCCGAAGCGCTTCTTGTACCACTCCCGGCTCGACGGGAAGGTCCCCACCTTCTCCCCCGGGAGGTCCAGCGAGGTCGCGCGCGAGAAGCCCAGGCGCGTCCCCTCCTGCGTCAGCAGCTTGATCCCCAGCCGGACCCCCAGCTGGTAGAAGTACACGTTGCAGGAGTTGGCGATGGCCTGGATCAGGTCCTGCATGCCGTGCCCCGACGACTTCCAGCAGCGCGAGTAGCGCCCGGCGTACGACATCCCGCCCGTGCAGGCGACCGGCAGCTTCTGCTCCGGGGTGATCGCCCCGCGCTCTAGCCCGATGATGGCCGTCGCCAGCTTCCAGGTGGAGCCGGGCGGGTAGATGCCGGCCGTGGCCCGGTTCAGGAGCGGGCGGCCGGGGTTGGTGTTCAGCTCCCGCCACACCCGCGGCGAGATCCGCCCCACCAGGAGGTTGGGGTCGTACGTGGGCGCGGAGTACATCGCGAGGATCTCCCCCGTGGAGGGGGCCATCGCCACCACGGCGCCCTTCATCCCCGCCGGGAACACCGCGCGCGCATAGCGCTGCAGGTCCACGTCGAGGGTGAGCCGCAGGTCGCGCCCCGCCACCGGCGCCTTGGTGTGCTGCTCCGCGAAGCGGCCCACCACCCGGCCGCGCGCGTCCACCTCGAGGAAGCGCGTCCCCGGCGTCCCCCCCACCGTGCGCTCGTACTCCCGCTCCACCCCCGCCTTGCCGATGTTCTGCCCCATCTTGTAGCCCCGCCAGGTGGGGCTCGACATCTCGGCCTCGCTGATCTCCGCTACGTAGCCCACGATGTGGGCCACCGCGTCGCCGTGGGGGTAGCGGCGCAGCGGGCGCGCCTCCAGGACCACCCCCTCCGGCCGCACCGGCTGCTCCTGCAGGCGCGAGAGCTGGCGGAAGGAGAGGTTGTCCGAGATCACCACCGCCTCCTTTGGGGCCTTCCCGGCGCGCTCCAGCACCTCCTGCACGGCGAGCGAGTCCAGCTCCAGCACCGGGACTAGCGCCGCCAGGTGCGCGCGGACCGAGTCCAGGGGGGCCGGCTCCAGCGACAGGGTGTAGCCGGTGACCGTTTCCGCGATCACCTCGCCGTTCCGGTCGTAGATGGTCCCCCGCGGCGCCGGGATGGGCACCATGCGGAAGCGGTTGTCCTCCGAGCGGAGGACGAACTCCGAGTTGCGGACCACCTGCGTGCGGAAGAACGCCGCGCCCAGCGTGCAGACCATCACCGCGATGATGAGCGTGGCCAACACCGCGCGCCTCTGGCGGGCGTGCGGGTGGAAGGGACTTACGGGGGGTACTACGATCCGTCCGTACAAGAGTGGGGAAGGGGGGGCAACGCGTTGGGAGTGAACGTCTTCCCGCGAAAGGTAAACGCGCGCCCCCGGATCGCGCCAGTGGCGGGTGGCGGATCGTGGCGCCTGAGTGCCTGCCGGGAGCGCTTCCGGGCCCCGAAAGCCTTGCGGGGGCCGGCGGAACCGTTATCTTCCCGGACTCCCGACGCCGCCACTCCCCGGACCCGCCCCCGTGGGTCGCAGCTCCGCGGCACGCAATTTGACACTCGTCGGCTTCGACAGAGCCCTCACATCGCATGGTGACGCCCCGCCCCCGGAACAACTCGGAGGCGCGTGCCGCGCACCGGCACTCCATCAAGAGCACTGCATGACTGTGTCCGCCACCTCCGCCGCCGCGACCCGGCCGGAGAAAGACCCTTCCGCCGCGGCGGAAGGGATCCTCGAAGTCCTTTCCAGCGGAAGCGGCTTCCTCCGCGCCCTCGCCAACGGCTACCAGGCCGCCGACGGCGACCCGTTCGTCCCCCAGTCCGTCATCCGGCGCTTCGGCCTGCGGACGGGGGACCGCATTGTCGGCGAGGTGGGGGCCGCGCCCGGGCGCGGGAAGAGCCCCCCGCTGGAGAACCTTCGCAGCGTCAACGGCCTCCCCCCGGAGCAGGCGCGCGGCCGGCCGGACTTCAACTCCCTCCCCGCCACCTACCCGGACGAGCGCCTGACGCTGGAGAACCCCGGCGAGGGGCGGACGAAGCGCGATCCCACGCCCCGCATCATCGACCTGATCGCCCCGCTCGGCAAGGGACAGCGTACGCTGATCGTGGCGCCCTCGCGGGCCGGGAAGACCACGATCCTCACGGCGATCCTGCAGGGGGTGCAGGCCAACTACCCCGAGGCCACCCTCCTGGTGCTCCTGGTGGACGAGCGCCCCGAGGAGGTCACGGAGATGGAGATGCTGGGGTACGGCGAGGTGGTCGCCTCCTCCTTCGACTGCCCGGCCGAGCGGCACGTGGCGGTGGCGGAGATGGTGCTGGAGCACGCCCGGCGGCAGGTGGAGAGCGGGCGGGACGTGGTGCTGGTGCTGGACTCCATCACGCGCCTGGCCCGCGCCTACAACAACACCGAGCGGGGGAGCGGGCGCCTCCTTTCCGGCGGCATCGACGCCACGGCGCTTGAGAAACCCAAGCGCTTCTTCGGCTCCGCGCGCAAGGTGCGGGGCGGGGGAGGGTCGCTGACCATCGTCGCCACGGCGCTGGTGGACACCGGGAGCCGCGCCGACGAGGTGATCTTCGAGGAGTTCAAGGGCACCGGCAACTCCGAGATCGTGCTGGACCGGGAGCTCGCCGACAAGCGGATCTTCCCGGCCATCAACATCGAGAAGAGCGCCACCCGCCGCGAGGACCTGGTGATCCCCGAGGACGACCTGGACAAGGTGCACCGCCTGCGCCGCGTCCTGCACTCCCTCTCCGCCGAGGACGCGCTGCAGCTGCTCCTCAAGCAGATGAACGACACCAAGAGCAACGCCGAGCTGCTGTCCAAGATCCGGTAGCCGCTGCGTACTCCGGAAAACATTTCGAGGCGGCACCGGACCCCGGTGCCGCCTCGCTGTCATGCGGTCCTGCTTTCGAGCTCCTACCCTTCCAGGTACCCCGCCAGCACCCGCAGGAGCTGCTCCGTGTCCACCGGCTTGGTCAGGTAGTCGCTGCACCCGGCGGCCATGCAGGCCTCGGCGTCCGTTTCGAGGGCGCGGCCGGTGAGCGCCACGATGGGGGTGTCGCGGGTCTCGTCGCGGGCCCGGAGCGCGCGGGCCACCTCCAGGCCGCTCATGTCCGGGAGGCCCAGGTCCAGCAGAACAAGGTGCGGGCGCTCGTCGGCGGAGGCGGCGAGGGCCTCGGCGCCGGAGGCGGCCTGCAGCACCCGGTAGCCGCTCTCCTGGAGCAGCACGGAGAAGGCGCCGCGGATGGCCTCGTTGTCCTCGACCAGGAGGATGCGCGGAAGAGCTGCCGCGGCGTCAGCGCTCACGCGGCCCCCAGCCGCTCTCCCGCCTCTACGGAGGGGAGTGTGAAGAAGAAGCGGCTCCCCGCCCCGAGCCGGCTCTCCACCCAGATCTTCCCACCGTGCAGCTGCACGAACTTGCGCGCGATGGCCAGCCCCAGCCCGGTGCCGTGGTGCATGCGGGCGCGCGAGGAGTCCACCTGCGCGAACTCCTGGAAGATCATCTCGTGGTGCTGCGGATCGATTCCGATCCCGGAGTCCTCCACCACCACCTCCAGCCACGCCGGGTTCTCCGGCGAGCGCCGCGCCTCCACCCGCAGGGTGCCGTCCTGCGGCGTGAAGTCGATGGCGTTGCCGATCAGGTTCCCCAGCACGTGCACCACCTTCTCCCGGTCCGCCCACGCCTGCGGGAGCTTGCCGTTGACCTTCGCCTCGTACCGCAGCGTCTTCTGCTGGATCAGCGAGGCGTTCATGTCGTACACGTGCCCCACCACGTCGAGGAGGTCGAACTCGGAGGGCTGCAGCTCGATGGCGCGCGCGTTGGTGCGCGCGTACGTCAGGATCTCCTCGATCATGGAGAGGAGCTGCCGGCACGAGTTGATCATGGACTCGATCGCCTCGCGCTGGCGGGGCGAGATCTCCCCCAGCAGCCCGTCGCGCAGGACCTCCCCGTAGGTGACGATCGCCGTCAGGGGCGTTCGCAGCTCGTGGGAGACGTTGGTGAGGAACTGGGACTTGGCGACGTCGAGGTTGCGCAGCTCCAGGATGGTGCGCTCCAGCTCCTCCACGCGGCGGGCGAGGGTCTCGCGCGACGCACTCGCGGGGAGGGACTTCTCGAAGCCGACCAGGGCGCTCCGCGGCGCGTCCGTACCGGGAGCGTCCACGATGCGGAACCCCTCTCCGGCGAGCGTCGCACGGAGCCGGTCCGCTTCGTGGTCGTCCCCCTGGAGATAGAGTCGAAGTTCGATCATCCGTTTGGCGCGGCGGGAGCGTAAGGTGATCCCAATCTAGACGCCGTGCTCCGGGGGGGCAAGGACGGGATCTCCGTCCAGGTCCTCCGCCAGGAGCTGCCGCCGCTGCAGCGCCGCGTACGTCCCGCCGGCCCGCAGCAGCTCCGCGTGCGTGCCCACTTCCGCCACCTCGCCGCCGTCCAGCACCACGATGCGGTCCGCGTTCATCACCGCCGTGACCCGGTGGCTCACGATCACGCTGGTCCGTCCCGCGAGCACCTCCCGCAGCCCACGCAGGATCTCCGTCTCGGTGTGGGTGTCCACGGCCGACAGGGCGTCGTCCAGCACCAGCACCTCCGGGTCGCGGGCGAGGGCGCGCGCCAGCGTCGCACGCTGCTTCTGCCCGCCGGAGAGGTTGATCCCCCGCTCCCCCAGGAGCGTGTCGTAGCCGGCGGGGAAGCCCGCGACGGTGTCGTCGAGCTGCGCGACGCGGGCGGCGGCGCGGATCCGCTCCTCCGCCCGCGCCGGGTCCGGCTCGTCGAACCCGAGCGCCAGGTTCTCGCGGAGCGTGGCGGAGAAGAGGAAGGCGTCCTGCGGCACCACGCCCAGCGCGGCGCGCAGGCGGTCCAGCGGCCAGCGGCGCACCGGGATCCCGTCCAGCAGCACCTCGCCCTCCGTGGGGTCGTACAGTCGCGCCAGGAGCGCCGCAACCGTGCTCTTCCCCGAGCCGGTGGGGCCGACCACTGCCAGCGTGGCGCCCGGGGGGACGTGGAAGGAGACGCCGCGAAGGACCATCCGGTCGGTTCCCGGGTAGCGGAAGGAAACGCCGCGGAACTCGATCTCGCCCCGCACCCGCTCCGGCCGCGCCGGGGCCTCCGGCTCCCGCACCGCGGGCCGGGTGTCGAGCACGCGCGCCACCCGGCCCATGGAGGCGGCGCCGCGCTGGAACAGGTTGATCACCCACCCCAGGGAGATCATGGGCCAGGAGAGCATCGCCAGGTACAGGTTGAACTCCACGAACTCGCCCACCGTGATCTCCCCGCGGACGATGGCCCGGCCGCCCAGGAGGAGGACCACCGCGAGCGCCACGCCCCCGAACAGGCCGAGGAGCGGCTGGAAGAGGCTGCTGGCCCTGGCCAGCGACATGTTCCGCTCCATGTAGCCCTCGGAAAGCTCGCGGAAGCGCTCGGCCTGCGCCTCCTCCTGCGCGTACGCCTTGACGATGCGCACCCCCGCCAGGTTCTCCTGCGCGAGGGAGGAGAGGATCCCGAACTCCGACTGGATCCGCTCGAAGCGCTCGTGGATCACCCGGCTGAACCCCAGCGTCACCACCGGGAGGGCAAGCATAGGGAAGAGCGCGAACAGCGTCATCCGTGGGTTGATCCACACCATCAGCGTCAGCGCGAAGAGCGCCGTGGCGATCATGTTCACCAGGTACATGATCGCCGGCCCGGCCACCATCCGCACCGCGCCCAGGTCGTTGGTGGCCAGGCTGATGATCTCGCCGGTGGGGGTGCGCCCGTAGAAGGGGGCGTCCAGGTGCAGGAGGTGGCGGAAGTACCCGTTGCGCAGGTCGGTCTCCACCCGGCGGCTGACGCCGTTGAGGATCAGGCGCATGTAGTAGCGGGCGATCCCACCCAGCACCGTCGCCAGGACGCTGAGCCCCGCGTACCGCGCCACGGTCCACCCGGTGGCCCCCGGCCGCCCCAGCGCGTCGATCCCCCGGCCGATCAGGTCCGGGGTCCAGAGCATGAGCGCCGTGGAGACCAGGACCAGGAGGAGCCCCACGGCCATGGGCCGCCGGTAGGGGCGGAGATACGGCAGAATCGCCCGCAGGTTCTTCACGTGCCACCTGGCATTCGAGTTGCCCTCTCCGGGGGGCCGAACGGTCCGGATCGTGGGCTGGAGCATACCCGGCCGGACCGGGAAATTCAAGCTACTTTGCCGACCTGGAGCGGTTTTCATGCGACTTCGCAGCCTTGCGGCCACCCTGCTGGTGGCCGTCCCGGTGTCCACGATCGTGGCCGCCTGCGACCGGAACGAGGACACCGGACGCGACGCCCTGGAGCAGGACGCGCTGGAGCGCGACCTGGACCGCGAGCTGGAGCTGGCGCTCCAGGCGGACACGGCCGTGCAGCACGAGCTGGGGGACGTGCCGGAGGCGGAGCCCCCCGTGGCCTCCGCGCCCCCGACCCCCGCGCCCGAGCCCGCCCCTCCGGCCCGGCCCGCTCCCCGGCGTGCGCCC